>NZ_JBZNBU010000012.1:0-12215 GCF_058530065.1 Waterburya sp.
CCAAGGGAGCGACAATGCCAAACAAAATCTACTGGCAAACTCCGAAAAACAGACAACTAACAAGATAAATCTTATCCAAGAAGAACCGACTCTACCAGAAGGACAAGTACCCTTAGATTCATCCTTTTATATCGATCGCCCGATTGTCGAAACTAATTGTTATCAAACGGTATTGCGATCGGGTTCGCTCATTAGAATTAAAGCCCCCCGTAGAATGGGTAAAACCTCCTTAATGGTCAGAATTTTAGATCGTGCAGCACAACAAGGCTGTCAGACCGTATTCTTGAGCATGAACCTGGCAGATCGAGATATGTTGCAAAGTTTAGACAAATTCCTGCAATGGTTTAGTGCTAGTGTTGGTTTGGGAATGCACCTACCCAATCGCATATCTGGTTATTGGGACGAATTATTTGGCAGCAAAATTAGTTGCAAGATTTATTTCGAGCAATATTTATTAGCGAAAACGGATCGACCATTAGTTCTAGCTTTAGATGACGTAGATCGATTGTTTGATTATCCCGAACTTGCCGATGAGTTTTTTGGTTTGCTGAGAACTTGGCACGAACAGGCAAAAAATCGCGATATTTGGAAGCAATTGCGTTTGATTGTCGCTCATTCTACAGAAGTATATATTCCCCTGAATACGAATAAATCTCCTTTTAATGTGGGATTGCCGATTGAATTGAAACCTTTTGATGAAGAGCAAATAGAAAAACTAGCTGAAAAATACGCTCTAAATTGGTCTAGAGAATGTTCGTCAAAATTAATGGCTATTACTAGCGGACAGCCCTATTTAGTACAACTAGGATTATATTCTCTCTGGCAACAAGATATTTCCCTAGCAAAACTATTAGATCGGGCGATCGATGGAGTGGGGATTTATGCCAATCACCTCCAAAGACTGCTATGGACTCTCGAACAAAATCCTAAGTTAGCATCGGCATTTAATCTAGTTTTACAAGCGATCGATCCCATCGAACTAGAATTAGTGCAAGCATTCAAATTAGAAAGTCTCGGATTGGTCACTCTTCAAGGAAACCAAGCCATTCCCAGTTGTAGTTTATATCTAAAATATTTTCGCGATCGCCTGAATGATTAGGTAGTAGGTACTAGGTAATAAATAACTAATAACTAATATTTCGGTGAGTAAAGGGTTTAGCATTCGATCCAGTGTAGGTAGCAGCAATATGACCGTTACCAGTAACTTTATATTTGTAGGTAACCAAACCTTCTAGACCTACAGGTCCTCTGGGGGGCATTTGTTGGGTACTAATGCCTACTTCTGCCCCGAAGCCATAGCGAAAACCATCGGCAAAACGGGTCGAGCAATTGTGATAGACTCCCGCAGCATCTACTTGGTTTTGAAAGATATCTGCATTGGCTAAATCTTCGGTAACGATCGCATCGGTATGTTTCGATCCGTATTGGTTGATATGAGCGATCGCACTATCTAAAGAATCTACTATTTTAATGGCTAAAATTAAATCGCTATATTCCGCCTGCCAATCTCTCTCTTTAGCTGCTTTAACATCAATAATTTTTTGGGTTGCTTCATCTCCCCGCAACTCTACTCCTTCATTAGTCAGTGCTGTAGCTATGGGAGGTAAGAATTCGGCAGCAATGTCTCGATGGACTAATAAAGTCTCGATCGCATTACAAGCTGCGGGATAGTGGGTTTTGGCATCTACGGTAATATTAATTGCTTTATCTAAATCTGCTGCTTTATCTAGATATAGATGACAGATACCATCGGCATGACCCAATACGGGAATGCGAGTGTTGTTCTGTACGTATTGAACGAAGGAATTAGAGCCTCTAGGAATAATTAAATCGACATATTTATCTAATTCTAGTAACTGTTTGATTTCTTCCCTGGTAGTTAATAGTTGCACCGCAGCAGGATCGACTTCCGTAGCTTCTAAAGCTTGGCGAATTATTTTGGTTAATACCTGACAAGAATTTATGGCTTCTCTACCACCTTTAAGGATCACTCCATTGCCCGATTTGATTGCCAGGCTGGTAATCTGAATTAAAGCTTCGGGACGAGCTTCAAAAATTATTCCTAACACTCCTAGAGGACAAGTAACTCTTTTTAAGATCAATCCTTCATCTAATTCCCGATGAATTTGGCTGACTCCGATCGGATCTGCTAATTTAGCCACATCTCTCACCCCAGCGATCGCCGCTTCTAATTTAGATTCTCCTAATTTGAGTCTGGCATATAGTGCGGGAGCAATATTGTTTGCTTCTGCTGCTTTTAAATCTGCTGCGTTCGCTGCTAGTATTTCCGCTTTAGCTGCCATTAGAGCTTGTGCCACCATTTCTAGGGCAGTATTTCTCGCTTCTGTGGATAATATGGCTAGTTTGCTAGCTGCAAGGCGAGTTTGTTGGGCAATTTCAATTAGAGAAGGGGATGCTACCTCAGAGATGACCATACTTATTACCGATCTTTTAAAGTACGGATTATTTTATCAAATTAGCTATTATTCTTAACTTTCATTCTCATAAAAAGATAGAGTTTCAAATTGGTAATTTTGTGCCTTTTCGGATGTTTGTCTGTCAATGAAATTAAAGAATAAGGTATCCAGTGAAACCACCTAATCTGAGTTTTTTATTGCACGATGTTACAATTCCTGGGGATCGTTAATAATTATTGAAAACACTTGACAATATCGCTAAGTTAATGGTGCAAAAAATAAACGGGATTGAGAACAACCATGACTTTACCTCCATACGCATTAGCTCTAATTGGTGTATTGCTTGTTGGCTACCTAGCTGCTATTAGCATTGGTACTTGGGCATACTACGCGAATGAAAAGGACTATTAAACTTAGACTGCTGAATCAATAAGAAAATTCCAGATCTCAATTAGGATCTGGAATTTAACCTTCGGTTAGTTATTAGTTAATTGAACTAAAAACTAACTACTAACTACTAAAAACTCTTTTAATTTCTCATCTTCGGATTGCAAATAAGACTCAATCTTCATCCAGAATTTGAGGCGAGCGATAAACTGCATTACTTAATTGGGCAGTTTTAACTGGTGCTATTTGCTCGATCGTAGCCTTTTTCTTGCCGACAGGAGGAATTTCTAAAAGATCTCTCGATCCAGTAACTCCCTGTCCGATAAATAATAACAATGCCAGACAATTAAGTACGATATGTACGTTACGCCAAGTATTAGTGCGATCGCGATATATATCATCCACAATGGCAATGGAAAATAGCATGAGTAATGATACGGCAATACCATAGTAATAATGAGACCAATACCATTCTTTAGTCAATCGCCAGACTCCATCTTGACTTCCGAGGATAATTAATCCCATTCCTGTCATGGTGGCAAAAACCCCCCGCCAGAGTTTGGGTTTAGCCTTTAATAAGAGAATCAGAGAAGCAATGGTAGCAGCGAATAATAAAAGAATTAAGATGGCTTGGGGATTATTCTTTTCCCAGAGATTATTTTTAATAAAGCTTTTATAGACAATAGAATAGGCGATCGCAATTAAGGAAGCGATCACCACGCTACTGGAAAGCCATTTACCGATTTTGACGTGATCTCTACCAACGGTGGGAGAAATTTTACCTTTATTTTTCTTAGCATCTAAACGACGCTGGCGAGTTTGCCAAGCAAAGTTAGTCACTACTCCAATCATAGGAAAGACAAAAGCTACTACTAATGCAGGATGAATCAAGGCAACCAAATCTTGAGTCCCTAAATGGGTAAAAGCCAGATACTTCTGAGGCAGCATTGCTGCCATCCATATATTTGGGTTCATAGTATTTACGGAAATTTTTTAATTAGTTTATAGATTTTTCAATCTCCTCTCAGCAAGTTAAAGCACAATTATTAAAAATAACTGAATTTTTCATAATCTTAAAAATGTGCTACCAGCCTGCAAGACAACTTGTTGATACTTCTTTGAATACTATTTTAGTAATTATTCCCGTACGTAATGAGGAAGTAACAATTGCTACAGTCATTCGAGATTTACAAAAATTCGGTTTGAGTAAAATTAGAGTCATTGATAATGGCAGTAGCGATCGCAGTGCGGAGGTAGCGCGAGAGGCGGGCGCAGAGGTATTTTACGAATCTGTTGCGGGTTACGGGCAGGCTTGTTGGCGAGGTTTGCAAAATATTCCCCCAGAAATTGAGTGGATTTTGTTTTGTGATGGGGATGGTAGCGACGATTTGAGTTGTTTGCCCGAATTTTTGAGTTTGCGATCGCAATACGATTTCATTTTAGGCGATCGAAGGGCAACTTCTGCTGGTAAAGCAGTCATGACTCCCGTACAACATTTTGGCAACGGTTTGGCAGGTTTATTGATTTATTTAGGCTGGGGATATAAATTCCACGATCTCGGACCTTTGAGGTTGATTCGTAAATCGGCATTAGACAAAATTGCCATGCAGGATCGGGGTTTTGGTTGGACGGTAGAAATGCAAGTCAGAGCGATCGAAGAAAAACTAAAGATTTGCGAAATTCCTGTCAACTATCGCCCCCGACAGGGAGGAAAATCCAAGATTTCTGGCACTATTTCGGGCAGTTGGCAAGCAGGTACGATTATTTTAACTACCTTGGGTAAACTATATTGTTCCAGACTCACCCCGTCACCCCGCCACTCTCTACTTCTTTGGCTGACCGTATTTTTATTAATTCTGGGATCGATCGTTGCATTGCCCTATGGAGATTTTCGCCAACCAGAGAATGTAATTAATTTTGGTTATGGCATGGGCATAATGTGCTTGGGATTTATTTTTTCTGGGAATTTAAAATCCCTTAATTTCTGGTGGTTTTGGTTAGTAGCAATTGCCACCCGCCTAATTTTATTATTTATGTATCCTGGAGATGATATCTGGCGATATCTATGGGAAGGATATATTCAAAATCAGGGTTTTAGTCCCTACGAATATGCCCCCAATGCTGTGGAATTAGACTATTTGGCTACTCCCTGGCGATCGCTTATCAATCATCCCAGTGTATCGGCAATTTATCCTCCTATTACCCAACTAGGTTTTAAATGGTTAGCAGCAATTTCTCCTCATGTTTTGTTATTTAAAACTAGTTTTGCGATCGCCGATTTATTGACTTGCTGGCTATTAACCAAAAAATTTAGCTATCTTGAGACGAGTTTCTATGCTTGGAATCCTCTAGTAATTTATTCTTTTGCGGGAGGAGGGCATTATGATAGTTGGTTTATTCTTCCTTTAGTTGCTGCTTGGATTATTAGCGATCGCCAAACATCCGATAATCTTTTATTCTTGATTCTTCAGTCTTTACTAATTGGTATTAGTATTGCCGTCAAATGGATTTCTTTGCCTATTTTAGGATTTTTAAGTTGGATGGCTTTATTAAAGACTAACCTTAAAACAGCAATTATAGTTATGGCGATCGGAATTCTTCCTATATGCCTATCAGCATTAGTCTTTTGTAATAGCGATAGTTGCTCTCTGATTCCTACTAGTTCTACTTTTGTCAGTCACGGACGTAGTGCTGAATTTTTCCCTCACTTACTAGCTAAAATTTGGCAACCTTCAATCAAAACTAATAGTATTTTTACTATTCCTTTAGGTTTGATTACTTTTTTTTACTATTAAAGCTTAAAAAAATACAACAATTTGTATTAAACTTTTTTGCAGCTTTATTAATAATCTCCCCCATAATTCATGGTTGGTATTTTACTTGGATATTTCCTTTTGCTGTCGGAACAAAAAATTGGGGAATAAAGTTACTTAGTCTGTCAGCTTTTATCTATTTTGTTTTACCCTATCGTCAAGCTTTAGGGAACAAAGACTGGAATTTAACCGATATTGAAACTTATTGTTTATGGTTGCCTTTTATCTGGGGACATATCTGGAGTATCTATAGAATAAATTATAAATAATATAATTAGTTTGACAGCAAAATCACTGAGGTCATAATTAAATATCAAAGCTAAATTATTTACTGTAAATTATTCAATCTAATAAAGGGCTGCGCCCTAGTTATTAGTTATTAGTTATTAGTCGGTTCAAAAGCTAAAGAATCAAAGAGTTTTATAAAAATCACTATACTTCTCGATCGCTTAACATTTTACAGGATTTTTAGATAGAGATGAAACTTATAGATTTTCTTATGGCTAATTATTATTGGCAATTAAAAATATTGAATATTTATGAATATAAGCCATCGATCGCAATAGATGAGTTTGTTTTACCTGCTTCTGCTCTGGGAGTTACTAGAATCTGCCGATATGAAAGGTAAAGTCGAATTTATTTAAAGATTTTAAGCTTCGATCAAGATCATGCCTGTTGGTAGAAATTATAAATCATTACAACACTATCTAAACACTATCTGGTGCTTCTCCTAAATAAACTTCGATTACCCTGGGATCGTTTTGCACTTCATCCATTTTCCCCTCACAAAGCAATGACCCTTGGTGCAATACTGTTACCTTGTCGTTGGCTATTTGACGCACGAATTCCATGTCGTGTTCGATCGCAATAATCGAATGGCTTTCTGCTAAAGATAGTAATAGCGCGCCGACGTTTTCGGTTTCTTCGTCGGTTAACCCTGCGGCGGGTTCGTCTACTAGTAGTAAATCGGGAGATTGGGCGACTAGCATCCCGATTTCTAGGCGTTGTTTTTCCCCATGAGAGAGTAAATTAGCCGAGAGATTGGCTTTAGAATCTAAGCCAATAGTTTCTAATAAACCCCCGACGGTTCTAGCCTCATTTTTATTAGGGCGACTAAAGAGTGTAGAAAAAACATTTTTATTTTGATTGCAAACTAAATCTAAATTTTCTCTAACAGTTAGGTTTAAATATACCCTAGGAGTTTGAAACTTACGTCCGATACCCAAACGAGCAATTTTAAATTCGGGAGTTTTTTTGAGGTTTTTGCCTTTAAATAATACTCTACCTTGAGTGGGCTGAACTTTGCCCGTAATCACATCCAAAAAGGTAGTTTTTCCCGCACCATTAGGACCAATAATTACTCTCAATTCCCCAGTTTCCATACTGAAATTGAGATTATTGAGAGCTTTAAAACCATCAAAGCTAACAGTTAAATTTTCAATTTCTAAAATCTTACTCATTATTAACTACTAATTATTAATTACCTTCCAATTCTTGACGTTCTTTTTCTACTTCTGGATCTTCTGACAAGCTAGGATAAGTACTTAATTCTGGTTTCAAACCTAAGAGCGATCGCAATTTATCCCAACCATAACCAGTCCACCAACCAACAATGCCATCGGGCAATACTGTTACGACAATCAGGAATAATGCCCCTTGAAAAAACAACCAAATTTCGGGAAAACTTTCGCTTAAAAATGTTTGTGCTAAACGTACTAACATCGTGCCAATAATCGCGCCGATTAACGTACCTCTACCTCCTACAGCTACCCAAATTACCATTTCGATCGAGAAGGCAACTCGCATAATGCTAGGGGTAATGATACCCGTTTGCACTGTATATAATGCCCCTGCAATTCCTGCGATCGCACCTGAGATGGCAAATACTAATACTTTGTATCCTGTAGGATCGTAACCAGAAAATCTGACCCTAGTTTCGTCATCTCTAATTGCTACCAAAAGACGACCAAAACGTCCGCTAGTTAACCAACGACATAAAAGATAAACGAGAACTAATAAAATAACAGTAATAATATAAAAGGTACGTTGAACGTTAGCCGAACTAGCTAAAACATCAAATATTTTTTCTGTATCTGTTTTTAAGCCATTCGTGCCGTTAATTAATTTTTGTTGACCGTTAAAAAAGTTATAAAAAACTAATAAAGCAGCTTGAGTAAGAATTGAAAAATATACCCCTTTGATGCGATTGCGGAATACTAAATAGCCAATTAGTCCTGCCACAATTCCAGGAATAATAATTAAAGCCAAAATAGTGACGGGAAAAGAATAAAACGGCTGCCAAATCCAAGGTAATTCTCTAACCCCATAAAGAGTAAAAAAATCTGGTATTTGCCCTTCGGGTATTTGCAATTTGAGGTGCATCGCTAGGGCATAACCGCCCAAGGCAAAAAAGATACCGTGACCCAAACTTAATAAACCTGTATAGCCCCAAATCAGATCGATACCCAACGCCACAATTGCTAAAGATAAAAATCGACCGATAAGACGCAATCTAAAAGCAGGTATAATACTGGGCAAAATTACCGCCATAACGATAACCAATGCCACAATAATTGCCGTCTCAATTATTCTGTTCCTCTTTTTCTTTTGCTTAATTTTAATTCCCGTTTCACTATTCATTATTAATTACTCATTATTAATTGCTTATAATTCTGCCGTTCTTCCTTTCTGGGGAAATAATCCTGCAGGTTTGATTTGTAAAAAAGTGATAATTAAGGCAAACACCATTACTTTTGCCATACTGCTAGTAGCAAAAAAGAAGAAGAAATCCAATAAAGCTTGGGGTGCTTTCATATTAGTTAACATCAAAGCTATAGTACCCGAACCAATTAAGTAATTAAGTATCCCAATACCCAGTGCAGCCAAGATCGTACCCAAAAGATTGCCCACGCCGCCAACTACTACCACCATAAAGGTATCGACAATATAGTTTTGTCCAGTATTTGGTCCAACAGATCCCAGCAAACTGACAGCACAACCAGCAATTCCTGCCAAACCCGAACCCAAAGCAAAAGTCAGCGCATCTACTTTATCGGTAGGGATACCCAAGCAAGAACTCATAGTGCGATTTTGAGTCACTGCCCGTATTTTCAAACCCCAAGTGGATTTTTGTAAAAACCAATAAACCCCAATTAAACAAAAAATAGTTAAAACAATAATAAACAAACGCACGTAGGGAATCTGAAAACCTAAGGCATCAGTACCACCTCTTAACCAAGCGGGAGCGGTAACGTCCACATTTCTAGCACTAAACCAAGGTTTGGTTAAAACTGAATTATTACCTAACAAAGAATAAAAAGCGATCGCAATTCCTGAAGACAAGACTAACAATAATGCGATCGCTCTATTTTTAATTCTCTCCCAATTTAAACGGCTTTTAAGTAATTTCATCCCGCCAAAAAACAGCAGACAAAATACACCAATAGACATAAATAATAGCCAGCTAACGCTACGAACAAACTGTTGCAAAATCAAACTGACTCCCCAAGTTGCCAGCAAAGTTTCCAAAGGTCTGCCATAGAGGAAGCGAATCGCCCCCCGTTCTAAAATTAACCCCATAATTGCCGAAACAATAAAGGCGATGGGAATTGCCACAATAATATATAAACTAAACCAAGGTTCTCCCAGAGGCTTAAAAATATTTTGGACGACGAAAGTAGCATAAGCCCCTAGCATCATCAATTCTCCATGAGCTAGATTGATTACTCCCATCAATCCAAAAACAATTGCTAACCCCAAAGCTGCAATGAGCAAGACAGAACCAATACTTAAACCGTTAAATAAACCTTCAATTAATGTAGACACATCTCTTAATTTATCAATCAATATTTATTAGAAATAAAAATACTATAGAGTGCGTCACAATAATTATGAAACGCACCCTAATAAATAAAGCAACTGCTAATTGTCAACGATCAATTATCCATTGTTCATTGATTGCTTAGGCTTTATACTTGCCGCCTTTTGCTGGATCTGTCCAGTCGCAAGCAAAACCTTTAGTTTCTTTTACGTATTGATTCCAAGGAATAGGATCGAGAGATCCCTCTGTAGACCATACTATGTCAAATAATCCGTCATCTCTTACTTGTCCCAAACGCACGGTTTGAGAAATATGGTGGTTGGGTTTCATTTCGACTGTTCCTTGAGGTGCGTCAAAAGATTGCCCTACTGCTGCTGCACGAACTGCTTCAAGGTCTGTTGTACCCGCTTGTTCTACTGCCTGTTTCCATAGATAGACCATGATGTAGGCAGATTCCATCGGATCGTTGGTTACTCGATCTTCACCGTATTTAGCTTTGAAATCGCTGACAAATTTATTATTTTGTTCTGTTTCTACGGTTTGGTAGTAGTTCCAAGAAGCATAATGACCTTTGAGATATTCTGGGCCAATTTGTCTGACTTCTTCTTCTGCTACGCTGACAGACATGACAGGATATTTGTCGGGAGTTAAACCAGCACCCTGCATCTGTTTGAAGAAGGAAACATTGCTATCACCGTTAAGACTGTTGAAGATTACTCCACCGTTAGGCAATGCAGCTCTAATTTTAGCAATAATCGGAGTTACTTCCGTATCACCTAAAGGCAAATAGTCTTCTCCCACTACTGTTCCACCTTCTGCTGCCAATTGCTCTTTGATAATTGTGTTGGCAGTGCGAGGAAAAACATAATCAGAACCAACTAAGAAAAATTCTTTGCCTTTATTCTCTAGCAACCAAGCAACCGCAGGTTCGATCTGTTGATTGGGAGTCGCACCTGTATAAAAAACGTTGTTCGAGCATTCCTGTCCTTCATATTGAACGGGATACCACAACATATGTTTTTTGGATTCAAATACGGGCAATACTGCTTTACGACTAGCAGAAGTCCAGCAACCAAAGACAGTTACTACTTTATCTTGGTCGATTAACTTAGCCGCTTTTTCGGCAAAGGTAGGCCAATCAGATGCGCCATCTTCCTTGATGGGAATAATTTTTTTGCCTATAACTCCACCTGCAGCATTAATTTCGTCAATAGCCATCATCTCGGCATCGACAACAGTGGTTTCACTAATTGCCATCGTCCCACTTAGAGAGTGAAGAATACCAACTTTAATTCCATCTCCCGAAGCAGCAGCACAAGGGTTTGCCGCACAAGGATCGGCAGCCGTATCACCTCCGCCTCCTCCATCAGCACAACCTTTTAATAATAAGCTGGCTAGTACTCCTGTAGAGCCATAGAGTAAAAATTTACGTCTTCCGAATTGTGACATGACCTGTGTATATTTATTAATTCTTTTAATCAGTTGCGATCGCTTGACTATGCAAGCTAATAGCAAACTTAGAATTACTTACGAGCGTCATAAGTATTTCGTCTGAAAAGAAATTGTACTCTGCAATACCAAAAAAAGTGAAATCAAATATACAAAAAAAAAGTACAGTTTATACAGTTAACATCTGACCAATATTACTGAAGAGCTTTTGTACTGGTTCGTTTGGCTAATTGTTAATTAGAATATGAAGATTTTACTAAGTAAAGAAAAATTAAGCAAAACCTAAAAATAATTGGATTTATTGAGGAGTAAGAACTAGGAACACTTAAATTTAGTTTAACAAAAATAAAGATCGCAAATGCAGCTATCACCTCAAGAACGAGATAAGTTAACTATCTTTACTGTTGGCTTGCTGGCAGAAAGACGTAAAAATAAAGGCTTAAAATTAAACTATCCCGAAGCAGTAGCCTATATATCAGCAGCTATCCTGGAAGGTGCGAGGGAAGGTAGATCTGTTGCCGAATTAATGAGCTATGGCACGACTATTCTCAGCCGAGATGAAGTTATGGAAGGCATACCCGAAATGATTCATGAAGTACAAGTAGAAGCCACTTTCCCCGACGGCACAAAATTAGTCACCGTTCACAACCCGATTCAGTGAGCATTTATCATTAAACATTTATCAGTTTGTAGTCTAAGTAAAAAACCAATAACCAATAACTAATAACTAATAACTACGAGCAGTTCGATTAAAAACTCTAAACCTATAATTAAACAACGATCGCAAATGATTCCAGGTGAAATAATTACCCCATCGGGGACAATCGAACTTAATGCAGGGAAAGAAACCCTAGAAATAGAGGTAGCTAATACAGGCGATCGCCCGATTCAAATCGGCTCGCATTTTCATTTCTATGAAGTAAATTCTGCCCTCTCTTTCGATCGCGAAGCTACTAGAGGAATGCGCCTTAATATTCCGGCTGGTACGGCAGTTAGGTTTGAACCAGGAGACGAAAAAACCGTTATTCTAGTTGCGATCGCAGGTACGAAAGAAATCTATGGTTTTAATGGACTGGTGGAAGGGAAGGTTTAAATGACGGGGAGACTAGGAGACTGGGAGACTGGGAGAATAAAAAATGTTTAATGTTTAATGTTCAATGATAAATGTTCAATGAAAAACGTTGCTAGATTGGGAATTGGGGGGCCTGTAGGTAGTGGGAAAACTGCTTTAATAGAGAGTATTGTCCCTCTATTGATGCAGCAGGGAATTGAAGTGGCGGTAGTTACTAACGATCTTTTGACTACCGAAGATGCTGACAGACTCAAGAA
>NZ_JBZNBU010000013.1:0-7728 GCF_058530065.1 Waterburya sp.
AGTACCGTCCCCATTGTCGGTTAAGTCTACACCGTAAGCTGCTCTAATTTCGTAGGGAAGTTCAAAATCTACTGTCCAGTTCTTTGCTTGAGATTGGGCTGTAATGTCTAGTTCTAGTTTGTATCCACCATTCCAATCTTCAGAAATCAAGGAGTTGGTTTGCAGTTTTGTTTGATTAGCCATAATAAGTAACTTTGAAATTCTGTAACTTGTTAATTTGTTTCTTTCAACTTGTTACCTTTATAAAAGCTTCACAATAACTTTACAGTGACTTAACAAACTTGAGTGATGAGATCTCGATCGCTATTTTTTTGCGATCGAGATCTCATGAATACAAATAAAGCGTTTTTTTATTAAATCTAAAACCTTATGTTACATAGCCCAAATGTCCATTGGGTTGGGGTTTAATATAAAAAAATAGGCGTTGCTGAATGAGTAATGATATTTTTGGCACAATAAGAGAATGAAATGTCCTAAAAGCAACTAAAAAGAAAAATCAAGTATGGATTTGAACAGTAGTAAATCATTGGAAACTAGGAATATTATTATGGACAGTTGGCGATTGCGAAGCTAGCCGAAGGCATCGCAGTAGTACAAGTTTCCAAATTATTTGGTCAATCATTATTAGTTTTAGATCCCGAATTAAAAAGTACGACGGGTAAATATTTTAGTGGCTTTCAAGCGATCGATTCTTATGACTGTAATTTAGCAGAACAACTTTGGTCTGGCAGTATTGAATTAACTCAATTAAAAGATAATGAAACTATTTTAAATCGATGAATAATAATCAATTAGGTAAACCCCGCCCTTTAGAAAAGGTAGTATTCTATTCTATAATTAGTTTTCTGGCTTATTATGGCTACTATAAATGGCAAATTCAAGACGAATTGCGTCGCTACGATGGTAAATCTTGGTCTGGGGCGATGTGTTTGATTCCTTTTTTTGTCGGGTTGATATTTCCCCAGATATTATGGCGATTAGATCCCGATGTCGATCCTTGGTTTGGGTGGTTTTCCATTCTTGGTTTAGCCTGGATTTATTACGCTCAGTTTCGCCTTTATCGTACTGTCAACCAAATGTATCGAGATGAAGGCTTAGAAGCACCCCTCACAATCTGGTGGATGTTAATTCCAGGAATAAATATTCTAGTTGGCTTTCGACAAATTCATTACTTAAGTGAATATTGGGCAAAAAAACAAAACATCAAAACAAGCGATCGCTTGGTAAAATTTATTCCTTTAATGAATTAGTTTAATTTGACAAAAACTGGCTTATTACATTTGTATAATTTGGAAAAATCAAGGGCGATCGATAATTAAACTGTGAACAAAACAAAATCCAAACCATGCGATCTTTGTCATAATTTAGTAGATCTTCGCTATCGCATTCAATATCAAGAACATGAAAACTGGGTTATGGTATGTCCTAGTTGTTGGCAAGAAGTTAGCCAAGATAATCCCTACTATCGTTATGGAGGTACTTGGAAAGCCCGCAGTCGATAGTTCCAATAAATAGCAAAGTAATGGAGTAGTAGAGTGGATGAACATCTAATTTGTTTCTAAAGAATTCTTCAAACAATTAAGAACCTAAAAACTTAGGTTCTTAACCCGAACTCAGGTTAATTAGTTATTCGTTTACTTTTTAACTAAACTAGGCATACTCCCGTTTTTGTTCTGACTGCCATAAGTAGGAGAAAATTTAGCTAAAAGCTCGCGAAATTCTTTGCCTTCAATAGTTTCTCGTTCGATCAAAAGATCCACGATGCGATCGACTGCCAAACGATTTTCGCTGATAATATTTTTAGCTTTTTCATAGCATTCTAGGGCAATATTACGAATGCGTATGTCGATTTTGGCTGCCACTTCTTCAGAGTATTCGTTCTTAGTACCAGAATCATTACCTAAAAATACTGGTTGCTCTTGCTCTTCCAAAGCCAAAGGCCCTAAATCGGACATTCCAAATTTGGTAACCATTTTGCGAGCTAGAGAAGTCAGCATTTTGATATCTTGACCTGCTCCTTGAGTGACTTCATCTTTACCAAAAACTATTTCTTCTGCTGCTCTCCCGCCCAAAGCAGTCGTAATTTGAGCTAAAATTTTGGCTTTACTTTCTAGTCCCATCTCTTCCTCTGGAGTAAACCAAGTTAATCCTCCCGCGCCACCTCTGGGAATTAGGGTAACTTTTTCTACAGGATCGTGACCAGGGGTCATAGTCGCAACTATGGCATGACCGACTTCGTGATAAGCAATCAATCTCTTATATTTGCTATCTACTAAAGGTATACCTTCCATACCCGCGACAATACGATCTACTGCATCATTAATCTCCAGCATGGTTATTGCCGATTTATGCCGTCTAGCAGTTAAGATGGCTGCCTCGTTGAGTAAATTGGCTAAATCCGCACCAGAAAAGCCAGGAGTACGACGAGCGATCGCATCTAAAGAAACTTCGGGAGCAATTTTTTTACCGCGAGCGTGGACTTCTAAAATACCCAAACGACCTTTTAAATCGGGGTAGTCAACAATGACTTGGCGATCAAAACGACCAGGGCGTAATAATGCTTTGTCGAGTACGTCAGGACGGTTCGTAGCAGCAATTACGATAATACCGCTATTTCCTTCAAAACCATCCATTTCTGTTAGTAATTGATTGAGGGTCTGTTCTCGCTCGTCGTTACCGCCACCAATGCCCGTACCTCTTTGGCGACCTACCGCGTCGATTTCGTCGATAAATACTAGACAAGGAGCATTTTCTTTAGCTTTCTTAAACAAATCGCGGACGCGGGATGCACCGACACCAACAAACATTTCCACAAATTCCGAACCAGAAATGCTAAAAAATGGTACGCCAGCTTCCCCTGCGATCGCTTTTGCCAAAAGAGTCTTACCAGTTCCAGGAGGACCTATTAGCAATACTCCACGAGGAATTTTTGCTCCAATGGCAGTAAATTTTTCTGGCTCTTTGAGAAAAGTAACTACTTCTTGTAATTCCTCTTTAGCTTCTTCAATACCCGCTACGTCATCAAACTGAATTCCTGTTTTTGCTTCCATCTGGAATTTAGCCTTGCTGCGACCGAAATTTAAAGCCTGACCAGAAGCGTTAGCAGAACGGCGAACGATCGCGATTAAACCTGAGATTAAAACAAAGAATATTAGTAAGTTTAATAATACTCCCACTGTAGTGGAGCGATCTATAGAGGTTTTAATGCTAAATTCAACATCTTTAGCTCTAATTTTAGGAATTAAATCTTGATTTTGCTCGAATAAAACAACCTCTTTAGGAGCAGCTTCTTCAGGTTGTCCTTTTAAGGTAACGCTAGCTCGATTAGTAGTTTCATCTAGTTCTACTTTAGTAACTCGATCTCCTTCTAATTCCTTGAGAAATTGACTATAACTAAGTTCGTTATTAACTTTTTGTTGAGCTAGGCTGGGAGTTGCCAGAAATAAAGTTTGCACCATCATCCATCCCGCAGCTAATCTGGCGATCGCTTTACTACCTTTATGGCTGGATTTAGAGCTATCCAATGGAGCGACGCGATCGCTTTTTAATTCTGTTTCCTCTCTAGTCTGACAACTTTTTCTCATAGTTATTAATAGCTATTAAATCTACTAGATAGATATAAATTTTTAGAATAACTCCAGCCTAACTAAAAAAAGAGAGTTTTTGCCATATTTCAGAGAATATATCTAGTAGTTTTAATTAACTTCAAAGCAAATTAATACATACTTTACTTTCTACTTAATAGAGCTAGAGGATCGATAATACCTCGATTTTTGGAATGAATTTCAAAATGCAAATGAGAACCAGTACTAAAACCAGTATTGCCCATTTCAGCAATTTGTTCTCCCTGATTCACTTTCTGCCCGTAGTTCACCAGAATCCGATGATTATGGGCGTATAAAGTCATACTACCATCGAGATGTTTGAGTTTGACTAAATTACCATAGCCTCCGCTATTCCATCCCGCACTAACTACTTTGCCTGCTGCAGCAGCAAATATAGGAGTACCCACGGGAGCAGCAATATCGATGCCCTTGTGCAATCTTCCCCAACGCCATCCATATCCAGAAGTCAAAACACCTTTGGCTGGCCAAATATAACCATCAAAAGTTTCGGGTAAATATTCTTCAGAAGAAGGTAAAGGGGGAAGGTTTAAAGCTATTTCTTCTCCTGAAAACAAGTCGATTTCTGCGCTTTCCAGGTCAATGGATGCCGCTAATTCCACTGGCTCTAGATTTTTAGAACCAACTGAATCGGCTTCTCGTTCCTGTTTTATTTCTTCGCGCATACGATTTATGTCTGCTCGAAGTCTAGTCAATCTTTCTTCTTCAGAAATTGGAGCAGTACCCTTGGCATTGATATCTAGTTTGGATATTTTATTAGAACCGAGTCTGGAATCGGCTAGGGGAGGGGAAACTTTGGATAAACCAGCAGTGTTATTGATCGCATTTTGAGGTAGATCGATTGCCGTAATAGTTATTGCTTCAGATTTTTGTTGATTAGCAGGAATTTTGAGCTTTTGATCGACAAAAATAAGATTAGAGTTATTAATCTGATTGAGAGCGATTAATTCTTGACGAGATACCCCATATTTTTTAGCAATGCGACTAATCGTATCTCCTGTTTTGACCGTATAAATTTCTAATTGTGGTTCGGGAGAGCGCACAGCCACTTCGATCGGCTTAACTTGAATTCGCTCGGAAAATATAAATTCTTGAGAGAAATCTTTTTGTGCTTTACTCAAAAAAATAGGGGTTCGATCTCTGAGGTAGCTTCCGCCCATTCCATCTACATTCATAACATTTAGCTCTCGATTTGGTTGAGATAAGTTAGCTAAATGATTAAAAGGCAAGGCAATCAGGCTCAAGATACGTGGCAATAATCCCGAATTACCATGATGATGGTGGCGGTCATGTTCTCCCAGAAAATTGTGTGTTACTAAAGTTTCTCTGTCTATTGAGGAAAAACTAACATTTTTTGTCTGAGTATTCCAATCTGTAGCTAAAACTGCTTGATTTGAATTTAACAAGCAAAATGCCACAGCTGCAAGGGGGAGAGTTGCTTTAAAACTTGCTTGAGACTTATAGATTCCTTGGGGGGATCTAAGATTCAAATTTTTTTCTGGGCTAGATAAAGCATTGCGATCGAACATGGATATTTTTAAGTTAGTGCTGTGATAGATAGTGTTGTTGTTTGCCAGAACTATAGGTTACGAGCAAAATAGAGTTAGTCAAGTAACTTTTAATCTTTATTTTTTATGGGAGGTTAGCTCAAAATTGTACTTTAAACAAGTTTAAAAAAAGTTAAACTCAATCTGAATAGGCAAAATAAACTAAAAACTAAACTTAGAGATTGGTTATTTTCCTACTTATCGCCTACCGCGAGAAATATTTTGACTAAAATTTTCTTTTTAGCTACGCAAATATTTATTAATAAGCTAATTTATAGTTTTTAACCTCCAAATCACACTAATACTTTTGTATTGTTTAAAATCGAAGTGTCATGGAGAAGTTATTTTCTCTTAATGGAGGATATTGTCAAGAGATCGTAACAACGCACGCAACTGAAAATGGCTAAAGTTTATCTACCCAGCTTTGCGATCTGCACTTTGAGCTTCACTTTGAATCTCCTGGTTTTAGGCATTTACCCATTCCGCGTAATTGCCCTAGATTCGCCATCAAAAAATGACAATCGAGAAACTTCCCAACAAGTTTCGGCAACTATAGAAGCGAAAATACTATTAGAAATCAATCGAGTCAGAACCAACCCCAAAGATTACGCTAATTGGTTACAATCGCAAAAACAATATTATGATGGGGTGTGGCTCAAACTTCCTGGGGAACAACCAGTCCGAACGAATAAAGGATTAAAAGCATTAGAGGAGGCGATCGCTTTTCTCAGAGAACAACAGCCTTTGTCCCCCCTCAGTCCTTCAGATTTAGCTGTTGCTGATGCTAGTAGTAAATTAGAAGACTTTGCTACCACTAGCAATATCCAAAATATAAGTTATGGAAGAGTAACCCCTAGAGGAATTGTTATGAGTTGGGTGGTAGACGAACTATTTCCCGATCGTCGTCGGCGGATAAACTTACTCGATCCTGATTTTAAAAATACAGGAGTAATTTGCCAAAACGATCCTCGATATCAGAAGGTTTGTGCGATTTCCTATACCGACTCAACTAGTGAGACTATTGCAACCGAACCCAAAACTCCTGTCAAAACCGAAACGGAAACTGCCATAACCGAACCCGAAACTCCTGTCAAAACTGAAACGGAAACTGCCATAACCGAACCAGAAATAATTGAAAGTACGGAAACCAAACCAGAAACCACTACAGAAACTTTACCTCAACCACCAGAAATACCTCCTACACCTCCTACAGTAGAAAACTCGAATGATAAAGGGGAAGAGACAGTTATAGCAGACAACAACCATGATTTGAAACAGGAGGAAATAGAGGAGAATGAGCCAGAAGAAGTAGCCGAAGATCTGGAAACCGAGCCTCTAGAAGATGAAACCGATGTAGCAGAAGAAGCAGAAGCAAATACCGAAAATGAATCCGAAGATTTAGAGATTGTCGAAGATAAAGAAGAAGTTTTTGAACCAAAAGAAAAACCCGAAGAACAGCAAGAAATAATTGCAACAAACTCAGACAATTCCCGACTTCTAGAAAATGTTGAACGGGGTGCTTTAGAAGAAGGCGATCGCGTTATTCCTGAAGATGGAAGTTTTTATGATTCTTTCCCGATTGAAGGTAAATCGGGAGAATCTTTTACCATTTCTTTAGAAAGCGAAGAATTCGATCCCTTTGTAGCTTTAATTGATTCTAAGGGTAATATTATCGAACAAAACGACGATATTAACGAAGAAAACAGCAATTCTCGTATACGCGTTACTATTCCCGAAGATGGAGTCTATAACGTGATCGTCAATGCTTATGACGAAGGAGGAAGCGGCAAATATATTCTGACAGTCAGCCGTTAGCATTTAGCATTGAACATTTATCATTGAACATTTTTTCGCTGAATTACTGGAGGTTCAATTATGGCTATTTCCAACCCTGTCAAAGCTTTTAGTTTGCCGAATCATCAGCAACAATCTATTACTAGAAAAAGTGCAATAAAAGATTTAATAGTTATAGATTCAAAAATTGTTAACTATCAGAGTTTGGTTGCAGGAGTAAAACCCAACTGCGATGTTATTATTATCTATCCTGAAGATGATGCGATCGCTAAAATTACACAGCAAATTGCTGATGACCCAAAAATCAGTTCAGTTCATTTAGTTTCTCATGGCTCGCCAGGATGTCTTTATCTGGGTAATAGGGAACTTAGCTTAACTCTCTTCTGTCAAAGTAGGTCAGGTAAAATGAGAAAAAAAGCTTGAAAGCGAGTCCAAGACTATGGTTAAGCCTCGTCCCCCTCGACCAACAGTGAACTGTGTAGATACTTACTGTGAATTGTATAGAGATTTATTCATAGAAGTGAGAGCCGATGAATCCTTTAAATATCTTCAGTTAGGATTAATAAGTGATCTGAAAAGGAAGAGTTTACCAGCGATCGCTAAAGCAGTAGGATTGGAAAATAGTCAAGGATTACATCATTTTATCAGTCAATCACCTTGGACTGCTGAAGACTTAGAAAAAAGAAGATTAAAAATCATCTTATCCATCCTAGAAGGAAGAGAAATTATAGTGATGATAGATGAAACAGGAGATAAGAAAAAAG
>NZ_JBZNBU010000014.1:0-13368 GCF_058530065.1 Waterburya sp.
CCAGCAACGCTAGGACTTAAATATTTGGTAACCCCTTCTGTAGAAGCGTGAGCGCGGTGAGCAGTACCAAATGCTTCGTTAACATATAAGTCTGCATTAGCTGCTAGTGCTTGAGCAAATTCGGGATCGTTTTTAGTTTCTTCGCTATGGAAACGCAGGTTTTCTAGCAACACAACATCGCCATTGCTCATTCCATTGATAGTGGCAGAAACAGCATCGCCCACACAGTCATCACATTTGGTAACGTCTTTTCCGAGTAATTCGGATAGTCTTTTAGCAACTGGAGTTAGACGTAATTCTTCTTTGACCTCACCTTTGGGACGACCCATGTGACTACAGAGGATAACCTTCCCACCTTTGCCAATCAAGTCTTTGATGGTGGGTAATGCAGCTTTGATGCGAGTATCATCTGTGATGTTACCACTGTCATCTAATGGAACGTTAAAATCAGCCCTTACTAATACCTTTTTTCCAGAAACTTCAGCTTCTGTTAAACTCGCGACAGTCTTCTTAGCCACTGCGATTTTCCTCCTAGTTGCTTGTTATATAAGTTAATTAAAATGCCCTCAATCTAAACAAAAGATTAAATATTGGGACTAGGATTAATCTACCAGAGGTGTTGCACTAAGAAAAGCATTTATAGCTGTAATTTTGTCGGACTTTCTTTTGGGGATCGTACTTAACTTAAAAATAACTTAGGCTTGATAACCTCATAAACCTTAAAAGACTATTTTTAAAAGATTACAGAAGATTTAGCGTTACAAAAGTTTGAACGTTCGTGTATCAAGATTATTACTTTTGGTATTATCTCTGGAAAGTCAAAAGTTAAGTTACGAGTTTTCTATCCGCCACTAATCTTAGCTTTGTAACCTAACTTAGTGACAATTTCTAATAATTGCTGCTTGCGATCGCCCTGAATTTCTAGGGTATTGTCTTTGATTGTTCCTCCCGCACCACATTTACTTTTAAGTTGTTTTAACAGCTTGCTCAAAGTTTCGGGTTTATGTTGAAAACCTGAAATGATGGTTACGGTTTTACCTTTGCGTCCCGCTCTCGTTGCTTGTATTCTTAGATCTTGTTGGTTGGGGGGTAAATCGGCTACTGCTCTTTCTAATGCCCGAGGGTTATGGCGATCGCCAAATTCTTGATAAGCCATACCTTGACGATTGGATTTGCGTTGACCAGCCATAGATAAATTTTGGTTTTTCTGATACTTTATTCAAATTATAGATTGAGTTATTTACTTTATGATATGGCTTATAATTCTTAAGTAATGTTGCTCGATCGAGATCGGTTAAAATCCCTTTCGACAAAGCCCATAGCCTATAGTTAATGGCTTAAACAACATTCATTATTTATTGCCCCAAAATCAACAATTACAATCAGCAACGACTTACACAAGTTTAGATTATGGACAATTCTCAAGACCGCATTATAATTTTCGACACCACCTTAAGAGACGGAGAACAATCTCCTGGCGCGACTCTAAACGTTGAAGAAAAACTGGAAATTGCCCATTCTCTATCCCGTCTGGGAGTTGATGTAATTGAAGCGGGATTTGCTTTTGCTAGCCCTGGAGACTTTGAAGCCGTACAAAAAATTGCCAAACAAGTAGGTACGGCAAATGGCCCTGTAATTTGTAGTTTGGCAAGAGCAATTAAAGCAGATATTAAAGCGGCAGCAGAAGCTTTAGCACCCGCAGCTAAGGGTAGAATTCATACTTTTATTTCTACTTCTGATATTCATTTAGAGTATCAATTAAAAAAATCCCGCGAGGAAGTATTAGACATCGCTCAAGAAATGGTGACCTATGCCAAATCTTTTATGGATGACGTAGAATTTTCCCCGATGGATGCGGTGCGGACAGATTCGGCATATCTCTATGAGGTCTTGGAAGCTGCGATCGCAGCAGGGGCAACTACCATTAACATTCCCGATACCGTAGGCTATACAACTCCTACCGAATTTGGTGAATTAATTAAAGGGATTTGCGATAACGTACCCAACATCGATAAAGCGATCGTTTCCGTACACGGTCATAACGACCTTGGTTTAGCAGTAGCCAACTTCCTCGAAGCAGTCAAAAACGGCGCAAGACAGCTTGAATGTACGATTAACGGTATTGGCGAGCGTGCTGGTAATGCAGCCCTAGAAGAATTGGTCATGGCTCTTCACGTGCGTCGTCAGTATTTTAATCCTTTCCTCGGTAGACCTGTAGAATCTACTGCACCTCTAACTAATATTGACACCAAGCAAATTTATAAGACTTCTCGCTTAGTATCCAATCGTACTGGAGTAATGGTACAACCCAACAAAGCGATCGTTGGTGCGAATGCTTTTGCTCACGAGTCGGGCATTCACCAAGACGGAGTGCTGAAAAATAAGTTGACCTACGAAATCATGGATGCAGAATCGATTGGGGTCACTGACAACCAGCAAATTGTGTTGGGCAAACACTCTGGGCGCAACGCTTTCCGCACTCGTCTAAAAGAGTTGGGCTTTGAACTTTCCGAAACCGACCTAAATAAAGCCTTTGTCCGCTTTAAAGAAGTTGCCGACAAGAAAAAAGAAATTAGCGATTGGGATATTGAAGCTATTGTTAGCGATGAAATTCGACAACCTCCCGAATTATTCCGTTTGGAGTTAGTGCAAATTTCTTGTGGCGATCGCTCTTGTCCTACTGCAACCGTAACTTTGCGTACTCCCAATGGGGAAGAATTAACCGATGCAGCCATAGGTACGGGTCCCGTTGATGCGATTTACAAAGCCATTAACCGCGTCACCAATATACCCAATAAATTAATTGAATTTTCCGTCCAATCTGTTACTGCGGGGATTGATGCCATCGGAGAAGTTACAATTCGCCTCCGTTATGAAGACAGAGTATATTCGGGACGAGCTGCTAATACAGACATCATCGTGGCTTCTGCTAGAGCATATATTAAAGCCCTAAATCGTCTTTATGCTGCTTTGCAAGAAGAGAAAAAAATCGAAACTCAAGTTGGAGTTTAATTTAAGAGAAGATTAACTATTTTAGTCATTCAGGCGATCGCTCTAATTAAAAAAGCGATCGCTTCTTGATTTAGTTGCTTATCGGCGGTTTCCGTCGATAAGCAACTGAATCGCTTCTTGATGTAGTCGCTACAACGGGTAATAGACCCGCAAAGTGCTACATCGCTTTTTTATAGAATCTAATTTCTCGATCGATACTATCGATCGTCACCCAATTTCGCGCGATAATCGTTATAGTTTGAGAAGGAATCATGGCAAATAATTACACAAATAATCACACATAAGTTGGGGAGAGGCATTATGGGGGAATTAAATGTAGCAGAAGTTTTAGTTCAATGTTTGGAAAATGAAGGGGTAGAATATGTCTTTGGTCTGCCAGGGGAAGAAAATCTACATATCCTTGAAGCTCTAAAAGATTCTTCGGTTCAATTTATTACTACCCGTCACGAGCAAGGTGCAGCATTCATGGCGGATGTTTACGGTCGTTTGACTGGTAAAGCTGGGGTATGTTTATCTACTTTGGGGCCTGGAGCGACTAATTTAATGACAGGGGTAGCAGACGCTAACTTAGACGGCGCGCCATTGGTAGCGATTACAGGACAAGTAGGTACGGATCGGATGCACATTGAATCCCATCAGTATTTAGATCTGGTGGCTTTATTTGCGCCCATTACTAAGTGGAATGCTCAAATAGTTCGTCCCGATAACACTACTGAAGTAGTTCGTAGAGCTTTTAAAGTAGCTCAAGCCGAAAAACCAGGGGCTGTACACATCGATCTGCCCGAAAATATTGCTGCTATGCCTTTAGACAGCAAACCTTTGCATCAAGATAGTCGGGAGAAAACCTACGCTTCAACTCGCAGTTTAAATGCTGCTGCTGCTAATATTTCTAAAGCAAAAAATCCTCTCATTTTGGCAGGGAATGGAGTGATTAGGGGTCACGCAAGCGAAGCTCTCACTGAATTTGCCACCAAACTTAATATTCCCGTAGCCAATACTTTTATGGGTAAAGGAGCAATTCCCTACACTCACCCCCTCTCTTTATGGACTGTGGGCTTGCAACAGCGAGATTTAATTAGCTGTGCTTTTGACGAAGCCGATTTAGTAATTGCTATTGGGTACGATTTAATTGAGTATTCCCCTAAAAAGTGGAATCCTTTTAAAGATAAAAAAATTATTCACATTGACGAAAGTAGAGCCGAAATCGACAGTAGCTACATTCCTGCGGTAGAAGTATTTGGGGATATATCTGATTCTCTCCATGAAATTGTCAAAAGATGCGATCGCTCTGGGGCAAAAACTCCTTCGGCTGCTAGCTTGCGGACTAAAATTAGAGAAGACTACGAAAGATACGCCCAAGATGATGGCTTTCCCGTCAAACCCCAGAAAATTATTTACGATCTGCGTCAGGTAATGTCTCCCGAAGATATTGTAATCTCCGATGTAGGAGCGCATAAGATGTGGATGGCACGTCACTATCATTCTGATTGTCCTAATACCTGTATTATTTCTAATGGTTTTGCGGCTATGGGTATCGCTATCCCTGGAGCAATGGCAGCAAAATTAGTCCATCCCGATCGCAAGGTGGTAGCTGTAACGGGTGACGGTGGCTTTATGATGAACTGTCAAGAATTGGAAACTGCTTTGCGAGTGAATACTCCCTTTGTGACCCTAATTTTTAACGACAATGGCTATGGCTTGATTGAGTGGAAACAAATCAATCAATTCGGACATTCAACTTCGGTCGATTTTGGTAATCCTGATTTTGTGAAATTTGCTGAAAGTATGGGCTTAAAAGGCTATCGAGTAGAATCAGCAGCAGATTTGATTCCTACCCTCAAAAAGGCTCTGGCAGATGATGTTCCTGCGGTAATTGATTGCCCCGTAGACTATCAGGAAAATTTACGCTTTTCTCAGAAATCGGGTGATTTAAGCTGTGAAATACCTAAAAAGTAGCCTTAAATATTAGATATGGCAGTATTTTTTAGTTTCTTAGAGACAGATTTGACAGCTTTGTCGTAAGCAATATCTAAATATTCCTGAGATTTTTTGAAATTATCTAACTCAGGATTATTGATAGCTATCCACCCCATCCAACCATAAACAGGATGGGGCATAAAAATATTTAATGCTTGAAAATCAAAATTACTTTTAATAACTCCGCCTTTGGGAGGTCTTGAGGGTCGAATACCAAAGATTTCTTCATACTTTTTGGGTGTTAAGCCAATATTAAGCCGAAAAACTCCAGTACGGTTGAGATTGGAGGCGCGATCGTTTTCACCATCTTTTGATTTAATCGTGGCAAAATAACTTCCATGCTTCAACCTCATTTCAGGGTTTACGAAATAACTGCGCTCGCCCCAGGAATTAAGGGGATTGATGTGTTTATAAGTTTTTAAAAGATAAGTTTCGATAGTGGTTTGGCTAACCATGTTTTACATATTATTTATTGCTTAAAAATAGTATACGTATATAATAAATTTGTCGAGACATTAAAATAAAAGCTTTTTGCGCCATCCAAATAAGTTTTAATTTCAAAATCATGCAACCATCAATACTCGAACTAGTGACGTTTCAGGCTGCTTCTGGCATCAGCGATAAAGATTTAATCGATAAGGCTTTGAAAATAACACCGATTCTAGCTACCATGCCAGGATTTATTGACAGATATTTTGCCCAAGGTGAAGATGGAAAATGGATTGATGTGGTTATTTGGGACAACATTAAAAATGCTAAAGCAGCGGCAAAAGCTGTATGGGAAGTTCCCGAAGCTCAAGCGTTTTTTTCTCTAATAAGTCAAGAGACAATTAATTTACGTCATGCCACAATCCAGACACCAAAAACGTAAAGATAGAAAACCTTTAAAACCCACACTCTACGATAATTTAGTTTGTTTTAATTTTTATCGTGGCTGGCGTGCCGTACAAGAATTTTATGACTCGGCATATCCAGATAATTTTAATCCCCAAAGAAGCTATATTGTCGGCTTGTGTATCGATCGAGCCAAGCGGGTGTCAGAAATCGCGGAAATTATGCAAATAGACGATGCCGCAATTTCTAATATTCTGCGTCGTATGGAAAAGGATAAACTAATCGTCCGCAAAAAATCTTCAACTGATAAACGTAGCGTTGAAGTGAGGGCTACGGCTTATGGGGCAAAGATCGAAAAGGAAACCCGACAAAAACTAGAAGCACTAGATGAAGTGCTAGAACAACATATTTCTGAAGAAGATCGGCAAGTTTTATACAAACTCGTCAAAGTCATTCACGAACATACCAGTTGACATCGAAAAAATCATCAAAAACAGTAAACAAAATGACACTCAATGTTTTAGCTATTTTTGCTCACCCCGACCGAGAACAATCCTTCAATGCAGGTTTGTTGGAATGTACCAAGCAAGCTTGTCAAAATGCAGGAGCAAATCTAATAATCAACGATCTTTATCAAAAAAACTTTCAACCAGTATTGACAACCAAAGATCTGGCAGGAGCTTTTAGTGGTAATGTTGCCCAGGATATTGAACTCTGTACTCCAATCTAATTTTTAGATTTTTTCAAAAAACAGAAAGCAAAAAGAAAATAGTTGCACCTAAGATTGTGGCGATGGGTAAAGTTAGCACCCAGGCTAAAACTACAGACTGAATTGTAGACCAATCAATATTGCGATCGCCCGACATCAAGCCAATACCGATCACGCTTCCTACTAAAGCATGGGAAGTGGAAACGGGCAAACCAATGCGAGAGGCTAATAGGATCGTCGTAGCGGTGGCAATTTCGGCGCAAAATCCCGTACTCGGTACGAGGCTAATAATGTTTTCGCCTACGGTAGCGATGACGTTTTTTCCTTGCACTGCCAATCCTGCAACAATACCCAATCCTCCCAAAATTAGAATCCAAGTAGGAATGTTTAAGTCGGCAATGGGTACGTTACTTGTCTGGAGAATATAAACAATAGCTGCCAGAGGGGCGATCGCATTACCCACATCATTCGATCCGTGAGCAAAAGCCACAAAACAAGCACTCATGACTTGAAATTTGCCCATAACCGCTTCTAGAATACTTGGCTGTTGTTGCTGTTGGTAATTATTAAGACGATTCCAGCTATAAAAAGTAATCCCCATAACCGCGATCGCGCCAATTCCCAAACCAATGGTTTGTTTGGGTAAGGAAAAGTAATTAAAGACTGGCAATTCAACAATAGTCGGCAAAACAATAACGCCAAAAATACCAATTAAAGCCAAACTCAACCAGGGTATCCATTCCCACAATTGCTGTAGACTATCTTTCCTCTCAAATAGCCAGTAACGCAGCAAACTAGACAAACTCCCCGCCACAACCGCGCTCAAAAGGGGAGTAATGATCCAACCCAAACAAATTAAACCAATATTGCGCCAAGCGATCGCTTCCCCTCCAATGGCTACCCAACTAAAACCCGCGATCGCTCCTACCACTGCATGGGAAGAAGCAACGGGCAAACCCTTACTAGTGGCGATCTGCAACCAAAGACCACAAGCCAACAAGACAGATACCATACCCAACAAAAAATCCTGGGGGCGATCGATAAATAAACCAGGATTGGCTACTTTGGTAGCTAGAGTTGCGGAAACGCGATCGCCAAAAATTACTGCCCCTGTAAATTCTAAAATGCCAGCAATCACAATAGCTTGAGTTAAAGTGATTGCCTTAGAACCTACAGATGTACCCATAGAGTTGGCTACATCATTTGCTCCCAAATTCCAAGCAACATAAACCGCCAGCAGACAAATAAAAATTAAGGGAAAAATATTTGTAAACAATTTAATTTTAATTAAATAGCAATAATTTTGACACTTGATATTGTATATTCCACTAAATTTTGACTATTTATGAACCATCAAAAAGCTTAAATAAATAACCGATCTCTTATTTAAACTTTTTAGAAAATTCCCAAGCTATAAAGAGCGATCGAAACAATAACAATAGGGCATAGCCAACGTATGACAAACAACCAAAAAGTATATACCCAAGCCAGAGAACCAATAGATGAATGATTGCTAAACTCCTCAAATCTTTGACTCGCCCTCAATTGCCAGCCAACAAATAAACTAATACCAATACCCCCAAGAGTTAGCAACCAATTACTGGTTAAATAATCAGCAGCATCAAACCAAGTCATACCAATCAGCTGTTTTAAGCCTGTGCCAAAAAATCCCTCACCGCCACTTAGGGCAGAAGGAATGCCCAGTAAATAAATAAATGCTGCCATGAAAGAAGTTGCTTTAGTTCTGGATATTCCCAGAGAATCAATCAGAAAAGCTACTGCCATTTCTAATAAAGAAATAGCGGAAGTTAAAGCAGCCAGAAACAATAATAGGAAAAATACCAATAAACCAACTTTGCCGAAAGGAAGTTGAAGCAAGGCAATCGGAATATTGATAAATACCAATCCTGGTCCTGCTGCGGGTTCTAATCCGACGCTAAAAGCAATGGGAAACATCACCAGACAAGCCCCTATAGCAACTATGGTATCGGCAATGGCGATCGCAATGGTAGTACCGACAATATCGCTATCAGCTGAGAGATAACTGCCATAGGTCAACATTACTCCAATTCCCAAAGATAAAGAAAAGAAAGCATGACCCAAAGCTTCTAAAGCAGATTGCCAGGTAAAATTATCGCTAAAAGCAAACAGAAACTGCACTGCTGGCATAAAACCCGATAGAGTACTGGCATAGATGACTAAGCCTCCCAACAAGATAAACAAAGCTAGCATTCCCCAATTGGCAAATCGTTCGATACCGCCCCTAATGCCGCGTAAAACTATACAACTAGTCAATCCAATAAAAATAGTATGCCACCAAAGATTTAATCTAGTCGATCGCCCTAAGGAATCAAATAAATCACTATAAGCTTGAGGATTAGTATCTTGAGGAAATCCATTTACTAGGGCAAGGAACAAATAGTGCAGCCCCCAACCTGCTACAACACTGTAAAAAGACAGGATAATTATGCCAGCTAAAATACCCAGCAAACCCACTCCTTGCCATGCCAAATTATTCTGAGACAACAGTTGAAAGGCTTTTAAAGGAGAGCTTTGAGTCATGCGACCTAACATTACTTCGGCGATCGCAATGGGAATTCCCAAACTGAAAATACAGCACAAATAAAATAAAACAAAAGTTCCCCCGCCATTTTCTCCTGCAATGTAGGGAAACTTCCAAATATTACCCAAACCCACCGCCGAACCAGCAGCAGCAGCGATAAATCCTAAAGAAGATTGCCAATGAGTAGTCGATTTTCGTTGTTTAATTTCTCCCATTGTTTTGGCTTTGAGACAGTGAATATGATCCGATATTTTTTATAATATCTTCAAGATTGCCTCAACCAAGCGATCGTTTTCTACGGGCAAACGAACTGCAATCCGAAAATAGCGATCGCCTAATTCGGGAAAGCTCAGACAATCTCGAATTACTATTCGCTCTTGAATTAATAACTTTTCTTGTAACTGAGTTGCGGAAATATTCGTTTGAACTAAAAGATAATTAGCTGCCCCTTTTAGGGGTTGTATGCCAGGAATAGCTAATAATTGCTCGTACAATCGCGATCGCGCCTGTTTTAGCCAGTTCCAAGTTCGTTGTTGAAATTCCTGGTCTTGAATCGCTGCGATGGTTGCTGCTGCTGCCAAAGTATTAACCGACCAAGGATCGCGCCACTTTTGCCATCGTTTCAAACGTTCTGGATGGGCGATCGCATAACCAATTCGTAATCCAGGTAGGGCGTAGAACTTAGTTAGAGAACGTAAAATAACTAAATTGGGATATTTTCTCACCATGGGAATCAAACTTGCTTCGCGATCGGGCGTTAAAAAGTCCATAAAGGCTTCATCAACTACCACTAAGTCAAATTTCTTTAAATAGGGCAATATCTCGTCTTTTGTCCATAATTTGCCCGTTGGGTTGTGGGGGTTGTTGAGCAATAATCCAGAATTAGGATTTGGAGACCGAGGAATGGGGAGATTTAAAGATTGGGGTAATTGAAGATTTAGAGGGCAGGAAATTATCTTGGCGTTGAAAGTATTCAAAGCGCGAAAATAATCGCCAAAAGCAGGAACGACTAAGTATGTAAATTTTTGTTGCGCCAATTCCCTTCCCGCCCAAGTTAGCAACTCTGCCGAACCATTTCCAGGCAAAATAAATTCTGGTTCGATCTGGTGGTGTCGTCCTAGATGCGATCGCAATTGAGGATAGTTCGGATCGGGATAGGCTTTAAGGCAATTGGTATTGTCAACAATAGCTGCGATCGCGCTTTGGGGAGTACCTAAGGGGTTAATGCTAGCGGAAAAATCTGTCAAAGCAGAAATTGGACAACCAGCAATTGTGGCTGCCCAATTCAAATTTCCACCGTGTAGTGGTCTGTTCAAGATAAGTTAGCTAACCTTAAAACTATTTTTTAGGAGCTACTTTTTCTTTGAATAATTTACCTGCGGAGAAAGCAGGTACTTTAGTGGCGGGAATCGACATTTTTTCTCCAGTTTTGGGGTTACGTCCTTCCCGTTCTTTGCGATCGCGACGTTCAAAAGAGCCAAAACCAACTAGAGTTACTTTGTCTCCTTCAGATACAGCTTCCATAATAGTTTCGATAGCTGCGGACAAGACAGCATCAGCTTGCTTTTTAGTTACAGTCGCTTTTTGAGAAATGCGATCAACTAATTCACCTTTATTCATTGACATGGTCTCCTTCTTATATTTACTTGTGGCTTGTGTGTTTTTGTTCTCAATCAATAAGAACTAAGAATTGAAAAATGGTTTAACCAGCCTAATTTATAGCATCTGAGTTCTAAAAACCCACAACATTATATATAGACTATATTTTTCTTTAAGATTCACAGATTATTGTGACAGCCTTATTCTAAGCTCTACATGACTAATATGGATCGTCGAAAGCATTAATTTATATAGATTTCAACAATTTTTTCGATTTCAACGACCCAAAACAACCCACAAAACAAGCAAAAAAGACTAGTTGTCAAGCAGCCCAACCCCTTCTCTCTGAAGGATTTCACGGCTTGTCTTGCTAGGTGAAAAGTTACTGGCAATACCCGCATCCTCTTCCACAATCTCAGGAGTTAACAAAACTATTACTTCTGCTCGCTCGCTAGCTTTATTCGTACTTCTAAATAAAGAACCTAACAAAGGGATATCTCCCAAAACAGGAACTTTAGAAATATTAGTTCTTTCCTGATCTTGGATAATCCCCGACAAAATTAAAGTCTGACCGTCGCGCAATCGTACTAAGCCAGAAGTAATCTCGCGCTCGCTTAACAAACTGATTGTGTTAACTGCACCACCACCACTTTCAAAACTTTGAGTTGCCCCCACAGAACTTACTGTAGGACTAACTGAAAATGAGATAAAGCCGTTATCGTCTATTCTTTCTACATTCACAGTTAAAACTAAACCAGCTTCTCCTATGACTGGAGTAACAGTTCTTGTGCCATTCTCACCATCAATATCTGTTCTGACACTTTGAACTATTTCTTGAACTAATTTGACAGTTGCCTGCTGTCCTTCTTGTACTGTTAAAGTTGGATCTGTTAATACTTTTGCATTACCACTAGTAACTTGAGATTCCAACAATGCCAAAAATTCATCTGGAAATTCACTTGGAGTAGGAATTCTAATTTCTCTACGCGGACCCTCTGGTAATTCTTCAAAGATAGTACTCTCATCTCCTCGTGGTCGTCTGACAAAAGTCTCATTTAGTGCTGGATTTGTCCCACCAAAATTAATAGCGGCAGATCCTCGATCCTGAAGAAATTGGGTATCGTCAATTCCAAATGAAAAACTAGAATTAGCAATATCTTGATTTAATAAGTTAACATCAACTACCTTGACATTAACTGATACTTGACGGCGACGGGCATCTAATTGAGTAAGCATTGCCGTAGCAACTTCTACTTTTCTAGGTTCTCCTACTAGAGTAATAGCATTCAGCCTGCCGTCTGTAGAAACTTGTAAACCTCTCAACATTAAAGGAACAGTACCAGTATCGTCATCGCTACCACCGTCTAAATCGCTTAATTCGGGGCTAGTTTCTTTTCTCTGAACGACTCTACCAGTTTCGGGATCGATAATTTCTTCTACTTCATTAGTCAGTCTTTTTCCTTTTGCGCCCTGACTGGCAAGGAATAAAGCTGCATTTTCAGCAGCTACTTGATTGAGACGAATAGTACGGCTGATTAAATTGCGTGCTTGAGCGGGTAGTTTTTCGCCCACATAAATCAGATTGCCTCGGCGGTTGGCATTCAAACCCGAAACTAACAAGACGGAATTGAATACTTCCTGTACTGGTTGATTTTCTAGATCTAAAGAGATAGTGGGTCCTGTCTCTTCATCACGATTGCCTTGGTTTTCATCATTAACTGCAAAAACTACGTTGAGATTAGCCGAACGAGCCAGCAAAGATAAAACTTCTCTTACTGGTGCATCTCGCAACACCAGACGGGGAACTAAAGCTCTAGAACCCAAATCAATAGTATCGGGCATAGTGCTGATATTGGAGACTGCCATGTCTCCTACAGGAGGGGCTACCGCTCGTGGAAGAGTAGATTCGCCATTAGAGCCTTGAGCGCGAAATATTTTTTCCCCTGCTGTGTTAGCTCTATCATCATTGATAATAACTTCTGGATTGGGAATTAAAACATCTGTATTGCTAGTTTGATTTTTACTCGAAGCTAGAGTTGGTTTTTTATTGTCCTTGGTTTTTTTTGGTTCTAGAGCAGTTTTATAGGTTTGTTTAATATTAGTAACTGCTTTGTGACCTAGTTTTTTTATTTCTCTTTGAAAAGACTGAGCTTTTGTTACTCGATTGAGGCTGAGAATTAAATCATTACCTTGTTCTTTTAGAAGATGCTCGATAGGTATATTAGCTTCCGTAGAAATTAAAATTTGAATATGTTCTTTGTCTACTCGGTCGATTTCTACAGTTTTAATACCAGGCAGAGGATTTTTTTGCTTAAAAGAATCTCCAGTGGCTAATTCTAAATCTGTATTGAGTAAATTAGCTTCAATCGTGTTTCCCTTCCGTACGGTAAAAAAAGAAGCTCCAGATCCAGCTTTTTTATCTGCTGTCAGCTTTAACTCTAATCGGTCGTGACTTTTCTCTAATTCGATGTTAGTAATATTTCTCTCCGCAGCTATTGATGGAGCAGCAAGTAACATAGTAGTTAATGCGGTTAAAAATCCAAGGCGATCGCAATAGTTTTTCACTGTTTAATCCTCAACCTATATTGTTAGTAAATATATTCTCTGCAAAATCAAATATTAGTTAGTAATATCCGAAATAATTTTATTACTTATTATTCTTTGCTTTGTTGTC
>NZ_JBZNBU010000015.1:0-18016 GCF_058530065.1 Waterburya sp.
ATTCCTGTTGCTTCTCGTCGCGGTTTGTTCGCTCGCGATACAGAAATGGTTTTAGATTATTTATTTAGAGGAAAACCCCTTTACATTCAGCCCCAAGCCAGTCTTTACGCACTACAGGTAGCCAATGCAGCAGAACGATCTTCTCGTTTAGAAAAAATCGTTTATCTCTAAAACGACACTCGTTTTCAGACGAGTGTTGAAAATAGATTTTACGCCGATTTCAACCAGATATTATTGCTTTTTGTTGAGTTCTAGTTAAGAAACATCTCGCCATATCAATAGATGAATAACTTTAACTGTACTCAGGGAAACTGAACTTAAAATCATACTGAAAGAAGTCGATAACTCATATTCAATGAGGTTGCTGTGGTGAATTTAACAGAACTAAAAAAATTCGTTTTTAATTTTGGTCGTGTTTCCCTAGCAGAAATGAAACTATATCTGCAAATCGATCGCGAAACTCTCGATCCGATGCTGAATGGCTTAGTCCAACAAGGTATAGTAAAAAAATCTTATATTGAAGAAGGATGCACAACTTGTCTCAAGTGCGACCCCGAAGAAATTGAATTTTACGAATGGGTGGAAAATGGATAGGTTGTACTCCGATTTTTCATTTAATATGTCGGTTAATTAAATCTAATCCTATAGGTTTTTCTATCCTTGCTCTAAAAAAAATCTCTCAAAACATCGATTGCGAGCGAGAAAAATGAATTTTGCCGAAATATTTCGCGATAGCTATCAACGTAATGTTAAAAGCAGATCGAGCTTGTTTTTCTCTACATTTTATCAAAATTTTGTTGATTCATCAGAATTAGTCAAGGAAGCCTTTCAAAATACTGATATGAATCGACAACAAGATATGCTCAGAGATTCTTTAAGACATCTGATTGAATTTTCATCGACTAAAACCAGCAATGGCTTCTTACAAGGATTGGCCATAGTTCATCGTAAAATCAACAATATTGACAACAATATGTACGATTTATGGCTGAGTTCGATTTTATTAACGATCGAGCAAATAGATCCCGACTATACCGAACAAGATGGACTTGCCTGGAAAATCATGTTAAGTCCTGGAATTGAATTTATGAAAGGATTTTCTAAACAAGAGCCCAGTCACGAGGGAAAATCCGAACTGGAAGAGGAAATAATTTAATTGTATTAAGCTTTGGAAGCGAACTATTTAAGTAGTTGTGCAAAATTAATTGGATAGTTGAGATTGGGTTTAGGGGTTAGGGGTTAGGGGTTAGGGGTTAGGGGTTAGGAAAATATGGAATATACAAATAATTCTGCTTAGGTACTTATTTTAAATTTGCTCAGGAAAAGTAGCGAGCATAACTCTTAAGTAAAACTAAAAAAACAGCAGCAATTACCAGCTTGTTGGCTAGCATATAATCCATGTACAGCCTATAAATCGTGGGTTAATCGAGAAAGTATAGAGCAGATAAAGACACAACACAATTAACCTGAAACTTCAAGTTAGTAATTAGCGCGATTGCCAATAATGTTTGACAACTTACTTCCGCCCTTAAACGACCATAATTTACCCTATCCCGATACGATTCATCCGATTGTAGTCCATTTTGTCATCGCCATGGTAATTTTTGCTTTTTTGTGCGATGTGGTGGGCTACTTGAGCAAAAATTACAAACTCTATGAAGTTAGCTGGTGGAATATGTTTTTCGCCACCGTATCCATCTTTATCGCCATTGTTTTCGGTCAAATCGAAGCAGGTCTAGCTATCGCCTATGACGCTGTAGAACCAATTTTAAATCTCCATAGTATTATTGGCTGGTCGTTGTCAGGAATCATCGCTGCGATTACGGCTTGGCGATATGTCATTCGTGCTAAAGATCCGAAAAATATGCCCATTGCCTATCTAGGAATAGGGTTCTTGCTCACAGGCTTGGTATTTTATCAAGTTTATTTAGGAGACGAACTAGTTTGGGTTTATGGCTTGCATACAGTGCAGGTAGTTGAAGCTGCCAAAGACGGACTCCTCTAAGAGTAATTAATAATTAGTAATTAATAAATGAATCCAGAATTAATTAATCAATTACAACTGGGTGCGAATGGATTGCCTTATAAAATTCCCATGCACCCCAACCTAGTCCACCTTACTTTGGGCTTATTTATTATTGGCATTGCCTTTGATATTGTGGGAGTTTTATTTCCTTTTGACAAGGTAGTATTCAGATTTTTAGCCATTCCCGCAACTCGTGCCAACTTCTTTGATGTGGGCTGGTACAATATGCTCGGTGCTGCGATCGTGACATTCTTTACCGTAGCCTTTGGTTTTTATGAAATTATGCTCGTGGGCGAATCTCCAGAAGTCACGAGTGCCTGGGGCTTGGGCGCAATGGAAACAATGCTGTGGCATGGGGTGGGCGGTGTCTTACTTTTAGCAGCGATCGTCGGAATGACGGTTTGGCGTGGTTTTCAGCGATATGTGTGGCGCAATGATACTAGCCGACAAGTCCAGTGGCGATATTTACTAGCTGGCTTAGTCATTATGTTTGTGATGTATCTCCACGGTACTCTAGGGGCTCAACTAGCAGCGGAGTTTGGCGTTCATAATACCGCTGGTAATTTGCTTCGTCTCGGACAAGACCCCAACCTATTACTAAAATAAGGTCGATTAATCAGCATGAAACGAATTATTACTCTAAGCGCGATCGCTTTTTTTATTGGTCTAGCCAGTCTTTGGATGGGACAAGTATCCTATTCTTGGTTTCCCCCCCAGGCTTCGGCTGAGTCCATCTATTATGACAGACTGTTTGCTGTGTTAACTGCCATTGGCACGTTTATTTTCTTAGGAGTTACTCTTGCGATCGTTTACAATATCATTTTTTATCGTGCTGGTAGATACAATACCAGCGATGGTCCTCCTGTTGAAGGGAATGTTAAATTAGAAATCATTTGGACGGCGATACCTTTATTTCTGGTATTTTTTATTGCTGGGTATAGCTATCAAACCTACGACCAAATGGATTTGCATGGGCCTACAGAAATAGCTCATTTGCCCCAAATCATGGATTCCGCCTACGCCGATATAGGGGAAGCCACCGCCCAACCGATGACTAACGTTGATGTAGATTCCAAACAGTGGGCATGGGTATTTCGCTATCCCGAAAAGAATGTTACTAGTACAGAACTTCATTTACCTGTAGACCAAAGGGCGCATTTAAAATTGCGATCGCAAGACGTAATTCACGGTTTTTATATCCCAGCATTTCGAGTTAAACAAGATATTATCCCCGCCAAAACTATCGACTTTGAATTTACTCCTATTCGCGAAGGTAAATATCGCCTGAGAGATTCCCAATATAGCGGAACTTACTTTGCAGCCATGCAAGCAGATGTAGTGGTAGAGTCCCCCGAAGATTACGATCGCTGGCTAAACGAAGCAGCCAAACAAACTCCTACTGCTGCCCCCAACCAAGCAGCTAGTGAATATGCCAAGAGGGAACAAAAATCAGACTCCGCAGGGTGGAAAACTGTCGTTCCTGCCCCACCACCAATGGTTAATTATCATCCGTAATTTTAAGTAATAAGTAATAAGTAATAAGTAATAAGTAATAAGTAATAGGTTTTGATTACTACTAAATTACTGACTAGCAACGACTAACCACTAACCACTAATCACCAACCACTAATCACCAACCACTAAATGACCACCACCACACCCCAAGACTTAATTCCCGAATCGCCTCCGAATTGGCGCAAATATTTTAGCTTTAGTACCGACCATAAAGTTATTGGCATTCAATATATAGTCACTGCTTTCTTCTTCTTTCTTCTAGCTGGCATATTTGCCATGATTATGCGGGGAGAATTAATTACTCCCGAACCAGATTTGTTAGACCGCACTGTTTATAACGGTCTATACACCATGCACGGAACGATTATGCTGTTTGGCTGGACTTTTCCCGTTCTAGCTGGCTTTGCTAATTACCTCGTTCCCCTGATGATTGGGGCGCGAGATATGGCATTTCCCCGTCTCAATGCTGCTGCATTTTGGATGATTCCCGTCGTTGGTATCCTCTTTATGCTCAGTTTCCTCGTTCCTGGAGGTCCTTCTCAGTCTGGCTGGTGGGCTTATCCTCCCCAAAGTTTGCAGAATCCTACAGGTAATTTAATTAACGGTCAATTTATCTGGATTTTGGCAGTAGCCATCTCTGGTGTCTCTTCCATCATGGGAGCATTAAATATCGTCACTACTATTATTCGGATGCGCGCTCCTGGTATGGGTTGGTTTAAAACTCCAGCTTTTGTCTGGACAGTCATGGCAGCCCAGTTAATTCAACTGTATGGCTTACCTGCCTTAACTGCTGGTGCGGTAATGTTACTTTGCGACCTCACTTTCGGTACGGCATTTTTCGACCCTGCCCAAGGAGGTAACCCCGTACTGTTTCAGCATTTTTTCTGGTTCTATTCTCACCCTGCTGTATACGTGATAGTTTTGCCCATATTTGGCATTTTTTCAGAATTATTCCCCGTATACGCCCGCAAGCCTCTTTTTGGTTATAAAGTCGTAGCAGTTTCTTCTCTGGTAATTACTGGTCTAAGCGGTATTGTATGGGTACACCATATGTTTGCTAGTGGTACTCCTGGCTGGATGCGGATGGTATTTATGCTAACTACCATGTTAATTTCTGTTCCTACAGGGATCAAAGTCTTTGCTTGGGTAGGTACGATTTGGGGCGGGAAGCTGCGCTTGGATACTGCCATGCTGTTTGCCTTAGGTGGTTTGGTTAACTTTGTCTTTGCAGGTATCACGGGGATTATGCTGGCTTCTGCCCCTATCGATATTCACGTCAACAATACCTACTTTGTAGTTGGTCACTTCCATTACGTACTTTACGGCACGGTTACCTTTGGTATCTATGCAGGAATTTATCACTGGTTTCCCAAGATGACAGGCAAAATGTATTACGAAGGTTTAGGCAAACTTCACTTCTACTTGACCTTTGCTGGTACAGCCCTCAACTTCTTACCCATGCACCCCTTGGGCTTGATGGGTATGCCTCGTCGTGTCGCCTCTTACGATCCCGAATTTGCCTTTTGGAATGTTTTAGCTAGCTTAGGCGGATTTTTACTCGGTATTTCCACAATCCCTTTTATTCTCAACATGATTAGTTCTTGGAATTCAGGTAAAGCAGCAGGGGATAATCCTTGGAAAGCGATTGGTTTAGAATGGCTAGTTTCTTCTCCTCCCGAACATGAAAACTTTGAAGAGATTCCTGTAGTTATTGCCGAACCTTATGGTTATGGAAAGAATGAGAAGCTGACGGAGAATTTGGGTGGGTAATTGATAATTGACAATTGACAACGAAAAATTCAAGCGATCGCATTATTAAATTTTAAGGTGGGCATTGCACTAAGGGACTTCCTTTGGTCGCCCACCCTACCCTACTAACAAATAACAACTAACAATTAACAACTAATAATATGACTAGTCTAGATCCTACTTTAAACCAAGAAGAATTAACTCAATCCATCGTTCACGAACATGAAGAAGAAGATAACAGAATGCTGGGCTTTATTATCTTCCTGTTATCTGAAAGTGTAATTTTTCTTAGCTTTTTTGCTGGTTATATTATCTATAAAACGACGATGACTGACTGGCTTCCTGCTGGTGTGTCGGGATTGGAAGTCCGCGAACCTGCTATTAATACTGTAGTGTTGGTTTCCAGTAGTTTTGTAATTTATATTGCCGAACGATTTTTACACAAAGAAAACCTTTGGGGATTTCGGATCTTTTGGCTATTAACTATGGCAATGGGTAGCTACTTCCTCTACGGACAAGCAGTAGAGTGGATGGGGCTAGAATTTGGTTTTACCTCTGGAGTTTTTGGGGGAGCTTTTTATTTATTAACTGGCTTTCATGGTTTGCACGTTTTAACGGGAGTGCTATTACAAACTATTATGTTAATTCGTTCTTTTCTGCCTAATAATTATGCGGGCGGACAGTTTGGCGTTGAATCTACTTCTTTGTTTTGGCACTTTGTTGATGTGATTTGGATTGTGTTGTTTATTCTGATTTATGTTTGGCAATGATCGTTAACTTCTTAAGGAAAGAATCAATTCGCTTATAGGTTATTTTTTTTCTTTGTCTTTAGTTGTTTGTATTGAGTTTATGAGCATTAAAGACTTGTTCGATATATCTAGTAAACATGACTCAAAAAGAACAACCAATTAGCAAAATTAATAGCCATATTGAAGAATATCTTGATTATTATTGTGGTTTATCTCATGCACCAGGTTTTGCAGTTTTACTTAAAGGAGAATGGGGCTGTGGCAAGACTTGGTTTATTAATAGATATAGAGAAAAACTCGAACAGAAAGAGCAAAAATTTTTGTATGTAAGCCTATATGGAATGACTAGCTTTGCTGAAATTGAAAATTCATTTTTTCAGCAGCTACATCCTGTATTATCCTCAAAAGGAATGGCAATAACAGGTAAAATTTTTCAAGGACTTTTAAAGACTTCACTAAAAATCGATCTTGATAGTGATGGTAAAGATGATGGAAGTGTCAGTTTACAGATTCCTAACATAGATTTACCAGAATCTTTTAAAAAAGCTGATGAAAGTATTTTGATTTTTGACGATCTAGAACGTTGTCAAATAGATATTGGTAATCTTTTAGGATATATCAATTATTTTGTAGAACATCAAGAGCTAAAAGTAATTTTAGTTGCTAATGAAGAAAAACTTTTAGAAAATAATAATTATAAGGATATCAAAGAAAAACTCATCGGGAAAACTTTCGATATTAATCGCGATCTTGATGCTGCATTAAAAAGCTTCATTCGAGAAATCGGCAATACTGATATAGAAAAATTTCTACTTAATAATACAAGATTGATTGAAGATATATACCTTCAGTCTAGATATGATAATTTAAGAAGTCTCAAACAAATTATTTTAGATTTTGAGCGACTTTTTATACAGTTACCAGATAAAGCAAAAAGTAAACCAGAGTTATTACAAGATATTTTACAAACCCTTATGGCTTTCTCTATTGAAATTAAACGAGGAGCTTTATTGCCCAAAAATATTGATAGATTACAAGATGCAATTGTATTTGAAATTACTAAAGCCAGACAAAAATATATAAGTGATAGAACTAAAGATAATCAAGATAATTTACCAAATGTATCTGATGAAGAAGATAATCAACTACTAATGTCTTTAAAGAAGATAATCGATAAATATAAATTTTTGAATTTTCTTATATATCAGCCTTTACTTAGTCTTTCTTGGTGGCAAGATTTTTTCTATCTAGGCAAAATCAACAAAAATAAACTCCAACAGTTGATATTCAATAGTAAATATTTTGCTAATGAAAATACACCTAATTGGATTAGGCTGTGGCATTTTTATGATACAGATATTAGTGATAATGAGTTTTATGCACTACTAGAAAAAGTAAAAGCTGAATATGCCGACAGGAAATTTATCGAAATAGGAGAAATTCTTCACGTAACAGGAGTTTTTTTGAACTTATGTAATATTGGATTATATCCTAACAAAACGAAACAAGATATATTACATGATGCAAAAGCTTATATTTATGATTTAGGACAAGAAGACAAACTCGATCTTGATTTAATTCAGAATTCAAATACTACACAATTGTATTCTCCTACTGGTTATAAAGGTTTGGGATATCAAGGGATAGAGTTAGAAGAATTTAAAGTATTCAATTCTTATGTAACTGATGCACAAGAGCTTGCTTTAGAAAAGAAATTACCAAAATTAGGTATTGAGCTACTAGATATTATGCAAGATGATAAATGGCAGTTTCGTAGAATGCTGTGTATTAATAATTTTTCGGACTATCAGGAATGGGATCACATATATTACAAAATACCGATTCTCAAATATATCGATCCGAAATATTTTATAGATCGATTCTTCTCTATGAATTTTGAAGATCAATATTATTGCCTTGAAACATTTTTAGATAGACATAAATATACCAAGGTCTGTCAAAAATTACAGGAAGAATTAAGCTGGCTTAGAAATGTTCAGAAGTTATTACTAAAAGAAGCTAATAATAAACAGTATAAATTAAGAGGATACAGATTAAAGTTTTTAAATCAAGAATATTTGAATAAAGCAATTATAGAATTATCTAACAATGGATAAAGTAACTAAATACCGTCAAATTATTTGTCAGTTTTTAAAAGATTTTGCTAAAGATGACTCGGAAGCACAATTAATATTCGATACCAAACGCGATCGCGACTCCAAATATTAATTAATAAAACTACTAAATAAAAATGAATTATCTCACTTATCTAGAACCAACTAAACCCTTACAACTTTCTTGTAAAGTAGGATCGAGCATGGCAAATTGTTTGGCTATATTTAAACTCATGGTCACTTTAGCAACTTCTACTAAAGATTCACTAACAGAATATTTTTTACTATCGATTAACCAATCAAGAATATCGGCTAAATGCCAAATAGATTGCGCTCCGCCATAAATTGCAGGGGGACAAGTAGAATTATCTTTAGCAATTAACTTTTGAATATTTTGTCTGGTACATCCTAAAAGATTAGCAACATCTGTTACCCCAACTAAATCGGGTGCAGCCTCAACAAGAATTCCTTCTGGAATAGCTTTTTTAATATCTTTTATTGCACTAGAAATTGCATTGTAAGCTGAGGAAGATTCGCGAATAAAGTTAAGTCCGATATAACCTTTTTTCCCAGTGCCAATAACAGCATCATCACAACCAGACTCGTATAATTGCTCGACATAAATGTCAGGGTCGATTTGAGAATCTTGAAGCTTAAATTTCAAAGTGAATTCGTATTCTGGCATTTTAAAAATTATTCCTCGAACATTTATTTCTGGTGATAAATACAGTTATCGATTACTCGGCGTATTTGTTTGGCATGATTTATAGGATTTTTGGGCGTACTCCAAATGCTGATTTTACAGAATTCCCCGCATCTACATTCAGAGTCATTATATGGACAATAAATTTTACCCCAAGCATGAGAACCACCTTGTTTTATACGCCAGCCCTTCAGCTTGGCATACTCCAGTGCTGCCCTTATCTCTTTGTTTGGGTGTTTCTTTGCCATATAAAAATCATGCTAATGTTTTCTTTTTTAGTTGTCAACTGACAACTGGCATATAGCGATCGCAAGATTAAATAACAAAAAACAAATAATAAAGGACTAATAAAATGATTATCGACGACCAATTTTACGATGTAATTATTGTTGGTACTGGTGCGGGAGGTGGCACGATCGCCCGTAAATTAGCCGATGCTGGTAAGAAGATATTGGTATTAGAACAGGGAGAGTTTACCGAGAAAGAAAGTTCCGAATTAGTCGAAGACGAGTTATTTAAGAAAGAAAATTATCACGCTCCCGAACAATGGTACGATCGCGAGGGCGAACCGTTTTTTCCCCAAGCGAAATACTGTGTTGGCGGGAATACTAAAATCTACAGTGGGGCTTTATTAAGACTTAGAGAAAAGGATTTTGAACAGGTACAGCATCAAGAAGGTATTTCTCCTGCATGGGGTTTGAAATATCAAGATTTTGAACCCTATTATACTGAAGCGGAAAAACTATATAAGGCACATGGTAAAGCGGGAGACGATCCCACAGAACCTTCTCGCAGTGAAGATTTCCCTCTACCTCCTGTAGAAAGAATACCACAGATTACAGAATTAGGCGATCGCCTGACTAAACACGGACTCCATCCTGCTTATCTGCCTATTGGTATTGGGGATGAAGGGCGCACTGACTCGGAAGATACGGGGGTGAGTCCAGCCATTCGGGCAGAGAAAGATATTACTCTCAAAACCTCAGCTAAAGTCGTCTCTTTACATACTAATCCTGCAGGAACAGAAGTAAAAGGAGTTCAGGCAGAGGTAAACGGACAAGCATATCTCTTTATGGCACATATTGTCGTGCTTTCCTGCGGGGCAATTAATTCTGCTGCTTTACTATTGCGATCGGCAAATGAGAAATATCCCAAGGGATTGGCTAATAGTTCCGATCTGGTGGGACGCAATTTAATGAAGCAATTGATGACGGTGATTCTTCAGCAGTCGCCCAAGCCTAATGATGGTTTGTTTCAGCGCAGTATGCAGATCAATGACTTTTACTGGGGAGATGAGGATTTTCCTTACCCCATGGGACATATTCAAGACTCTGGGGGTATTCTGCAAGATGTTATTTTTTCTGAGTCGCCACCAATTCTCTCTATTGCTGCTAAGCTAATGCCTGGTTTTGGCTTAAAAAAATTAGCTAAAAATTCCGTTGGTTGGTGGTTGCAAACAGAAGACTTACCCGATCCACAAAACAGAGTTTATTTGAAAAATGAAAAACTCTATTTAGAATATACTCCTAACAACTTAGAAGCTCACGATCGCTTATTATATCGTTGGCAAGAAGTACTTAAAGCAACGGATAAAAAATCTCGCGGGATTCATCCCTATGGTAGTGTGCCAATTCAAGTCGTAGCCCATCAATGCGGTACTTGTCGGTTTGGGTCAGATCCTCAGTCATCTGTTTTAAATCTTGACTGTCGTACTCACGATCTTGATAATCTTTATGTAGTAGATAGTAGTTTTTTTCCTTCCAGTGCTGCGGTAAGTCCGATGTTGACTGTCATTGCTAATGCCTTACGAGTGGGGGATAAATTAATTGAGAGACTAATGTAGAGAGTGTTATCAATTTAGAAAAAAAAGTTTTGTTGCCAAGAAATTCAATAGACAAGCAGTTTTTTCTTTTGTTTAAAAGCTTTAAAAAAGAGTATAATTCCATATGTTTCATGACAGATTGAAGCTTTAAAAAAGAGCGAAAACAAGATTTTATGCTGAAAAACGATCGATGGATAATAGAACAAGCAAAAAAAGGCATGATCGAACCTTTTGAATCATCATTAGTTCGAGAGATAGAGCTTAAAGACGGAACTATGAGAAAAGTTTTAAGTTACGGTCAATCCTCTTTTGGTCTTGATATACGCTTGTCTAAAGCTGAGTTTCTAATTTTCAAGCATATTCCTGGTACTATAATAAATCCCAAAAGATTTAACCCTCAAAATCTCGAACCAGTTCCTTTAAATGAAGATGAAGATGGAGAATTTTTTATTATTCCCGCCCATTCCTATGGCTTAGGGGTGGCTTTAGAAAAGATAAAAGTTCCACCAAATATTACTATAATTTGTGTGGGAAAAAGTAGTTATGCTAGATGTGGATTAATCGTAAATACAACTCCAGCAGAAGCTGCCTGGGAAGGTCATTTAACTTTGGAATTTAGCAATAGTTCTAGTGCCGATTGTAGAATCTATGCCAATGAATTATTTAATACAAGAAAATAATAATAAACAACAACAACAAAGAAGCATTTTTTTTACGCGATGTAATTTTAACTTGTTACAAAAATTAGTTTTTATCCCTCTTCTGTCACTTTCCGAAAAATAAATTACAATAACAGAAATTTTTAGGAGCTGTGAGGCAAAGAGGGCAATGGATGTAGAATTACAGATTCTCAAACATTTAAAGCGATCGCCGATACCTACAGTCTCTATAATAGATCGATATTGTGACTCTTATAATGACTTGATTTTCTGATGTAAGAAATTATGAATGTTTCAAATATCTACATCAAGGAATTATCTCACCAATTAAGAGAAAGTCATTACCAGAGATAGCAAAAGTAGTAGGAATAAATTCAGCGCAATCATTACACCACTTCATAGCGTCTTGATGCAGCGCGGTCTTGGGGGAAACCCCCAAGACCGCACTGCATCGCTAATTCACATTGGTCGGTAGAAGAATTGAAACAAAGAAGATTAACTTTAACTCATGAGACACTAAAAGAGGAAAAGATCATAGTGGTGGTGGACGAAACAGGAGATAGAAAAAAAGGAAAGAAAACAGATTATGTAGCTAGGCAATATTTAGGTAGTATTGGCAAAATAGACAATGGAATAGTATCTGTAAATGCTTATGGAGTCTATAAAAATATAACTTTTCCTTTGATGTTTAAAGTTTTCAAACCAAGAAGAACATTAAAAGAGTCGGACATTTACAAAACTAAAATTGAATTAGCATCATCGATTATTACAGAACTAATAGAATTCGGATTTCAAATTGAATTGGTATTAGCCGATAGTTTGTACGGCGAAGCAAGTTCATTTATTAGAACATTGGAGAAGTATCAACTACCTTGGGTAGTAGCAATTAGAAGTAATCATGGTGTCTGGCTGACCCCCGAGCAAAGAGTTAGAGCTAACAAATGGTGTAAATTCAAGCGAACTTTTAGTAACCAAACTTCAGAAACTAGATATATTCGAGAAATAATTTATGGTAAACGGAACAAAAGAACCTATTGGGAAATAACTACTGACCCTGAAACTATGCCTGAAAATTCGACTTCTTTTGTGATGACTAATTTGCAATTGAGCCGAAGCAAAATGAAGAAGACTTTGGGCAATCTATACGGATTAAGAACTTGGGTCGAATACGGATTCAGGCAATGCAAACAAGAACTAGGATGGACTGATTATAGATTTACTAATTTTCGAGAAATTAATAAATGGTGGGAACTAATTTTTTCGGCTTACTGGATGATTAGTTCTCATTCTCAAGCTTTGAGTAATTTGAATAAATCCTTGGCTTTATCTAGTTCTAATACTGTATCTAAAGAGATTTTCTCTGATTTTTCTCTTCATCAACAATGGTCGGATCAAGAAGGATGGAAGAGTACTTTGAGCAACTTTCGTTTAATTATTCAACCAATGATTTTATTCTGGATGATTATTCCTTGGTTAGACATTTTCCCCAATCGTCATTTACTACTTGGTTTTCATCAACTCATTAGTATCATGAATCAATTTTCTTTCCATTTCCCTGATGGCTAAATTCTGTTTTTTCTACTTCTTAATCTCGGAAAGTGACAGAAGAGGGATAAATCCCTTGTCCCCATAGATATCACAGCCGTCAACTAATGCTAAAACTCCTTCAGCAGCTTGACGCTCATCGGTATTGGCAGAAACCAAATCGTAAGCAATTGGTATCCCATCAATAGTGGAGAGCATAACCAATTTGTAGCCGAAATACTTCAACAGCGCGATTGCACAAGCTGCTTGCGAAGCAGCGTGCCTCGCGCTCATCTTCCTGGCAGCACAGTATCCATAATTAGCACTGCCTTCAAAATCACTATGTCGCTTACTTCGTCTGTATCCCATAACTGGTATAGGTTTAGTCTCAATTACCAAACTCAAGGCATCTGTACCTCCAAGTTGTTTAACCCATTTTCTTCTCAAACTCTCTAGCATTTGTCCTAGTTTTCCTAACCTTCTGTTGAACTGGCTTTGGTCTCATAAATCAGGAAACCATTTGCCATAATTGGCTCGAATAAATCCGATCGACTGAGTCTCTCCTGGAAATGGTAGATAATCCATCATGATTGCCAAAGTCATGATTTCACTGTCACTCATCTCTGCTTTTGCTCCTGGTGACTTACCCTTCAATGTTTTTCCTTCTTGTTGATACAAGTCATCTACGAGAACAAATACTGTGACTATCAGCGTTTCAAAGTCTATGCTATTCATGAGGAGGGATATTTGAGGATCGGTGTCGTAACTTTCATCTTCTGTCTTTTCCTCACTTTTTCCTAATTCACATCAGACGTAATATAGTCATTCTAAATAAAAACCTATTGTAGTTAAGCTTTAATTAATTTTATGATTCTTTCGATCGATCGCATTCTGTCTCCCGAAGCAATTAGCGAAATCAAACAAGTTTTAGATAAGGCAGAATTTGTTGATGGCAAACTAACCGCAGGTTGGCACGCTAAATTAGTTAAAAATAATCAGCAATTAAAAACAGGAACTAACCAAAAAGAACTAAAACTGAAAGTAATTAATGCCCTGTTGAAAAATCCTCTGTTTCAAACTACAGTACGTCCTAAATTAATTCATTCAATTCTATTTAGTCGCTATGAGGAAGGTATGTCTTATGAAACTCATGTAGACAATGCCTTAATGAAAAACAACGGCAGTTTTAACCGTTCGGATGTTTCTTTTACTTTATTTCTCAATGCTCCTGAAACCTATCAGGGGGGAGAACTAACTATTGAAGGAGTGCAAGAAGAACACCACTATAAACTTGATGCAGGTTCGGCAATTGTTTATCCTTCCACTACTTTACATCGAGTCAATCCCGTTACTCAAGGTACAAGATTGGTCGTAGTTGGTTGGGTACAAAGTACGATTAGAGATGCCAGCGATCGCGAAATTCTATTCGATCTAGAAACTGCCAGACGAGCTATTTTTGCCAAATCGGGGAAAACTCCCGAATTCGATCTGATTTCTAAGAGTATTGCCAATCTACTCCGCAAATGGGCAGATGTTTAATTACAGATATTTAATTACTTTTAGTTGGGTTAAGAAAATTTAAAAAACTTCCCGACTTTTCCCGACTTTTCCCGCTTGTCTTAATTGTTATTACAAAATTACTATAATAGAAATTATGTTTGTCACCTAATTTTGAGTGTAACTGCTAGTTAGCAAACAAAGTACTGAAGGAGTTATTGAGGGCTAGCTGTTTTAGTAATTAAGGAAAAATTATCGATGGAAAAATTAAATAGGGAAGACTTGGGGAATGGGCAAAGAAAATATTGCTATTGCCTCAATCGAGATTGTTTAGAACCCCAAAACTCCATAGAGAGTCATATTTGCGTTAGTTGCGGTGCAAATCTACTCCTACAAAATCGCTATCGCGCCCTAAAACTAATCGGTCAAGGAGGATTTGGCAGAACCTTCAAAGCTATTGATGAATCCCAAGCCAATCGACCATACTATGCCATCAAACAATTTTGGGTTGAAAGTCATCATCGAGATAAAGCTGCCGAACTATTCGCTCAAGAAGCAGAACGTTTAAAAGAATTGGGCAAACACCCCAATATTCCCGCCCTCCAAGACTACTTCGTCGAAGATTCAGGACAATATCTAGTTCAAGAATTTATCTTGGGAGATAACTTAGAAAGGGATAAAGTTTGGACGGAAGCAGAAATAACAGAATTTCTCTTAAACATCCTGCCTTTAATCCAATTCGTTCACCAGCAAAAAATAATCCATCGCGATATCAAACCCGAAAATATAATTCGCCGTCAAGATGGTTCTTTAGTATTGGTAGACTTTGGTGCGGCAAAACTAGTTACCGAAGCCAGTAGCAACAAAACTAGTACCGCAATCGGATCGGCTGCCTATACTGCACCCGAACAACTCCAAGGTAAAGCCACCTTCGCTAGCGACATCTATAGTTTGGCAGTTACTTGCATTCATTTATTGACTCAACTACATCCTTTCCGTCTATTCGATAGCAATCAAAACACCTGGAATTGGCGCGAGTACTTAACCAAACCCGTAAGTCCCAAATTAGGCAAAATTCTCGACAAAATGCTGGAAGGGGCGATCGCTCGACGCTATCAATCTATAGAGGTAATTCTTCAAGATCTACAAGGAGTATCTTTTAAACCTAAAAATAAGATCGAGCGCAACAAACTCTTCGGTACAACCGCAGCGATCGCTTTAGCCATCTTAGGATTGAGAGCTTTAATCTATCCCGTAACTCAACAAGTATCTAATTCCAATTCTGCTTCTGCTCCCAGGGTACAAAATCCTTCTCCCCAAACCCAAACTAATATTGCCCCGAGAATCAATCCCAACCCCAGTGGCTTATACAGTTACACCGATGATGGTCAACTTCGTTCCTTTCCTTTAGAACATACTGCTGTCGATGCCAAAATTTCAGGCAATTTAGCGCGGGTAGAAGTCAAACAAACCTTTAGCAATCCCTACAACAATCCCCTAGAAGCAATTTATCAATTCCCTCTCCCCGATGATGCTGCGGTAGACGAGATGGAAATTCAAATTGGCGATCGCATTATTCGCGGAGAGATCAAAAAACGCCAAGAAGCCCAACAGATCTATCAACAGGCAAAAAAAGAAGGGAAAACGGCTGGTTTGCTCGAACAGCAAAAAGATAATATTTTTACTCAATCTTTAGCCAACATTCAACCAGGACAAAAAATCGATGTGATAATTCGCTACACCAACACCCTGCAATTTATTGGTAGCGATTATGAATTTGCCTTCCCTCTAACAGTAGCCCCTCGGTTTGGGGGAGATAATACTAGTACTAACTTCAATCCTTTAATTTCTCCCGTCTGGGCTGACGAATTATCCCCAACTCGTTCGGGTAAAGATATTGATGTCAATATAGAAATTGATGCGGGAGTGGCTATTGCTGGAGTACAGTCTCCTTCCCATACCGTCTCGATCTCTAATAATAATTCCTCTACGAGAGTCGCCCTAACCGATCGAGATTTAATTCCCAACCAAGATCTAATTCTGCGCTATCAAGTGGCGGGGGCAGATACCCAGGCAACGGTATTAACTCAATCCAACCAACAGGGGGGACATTTTGCTACCTATCTAATTCCCGCTGTTGAATATGATGACAATCAAATCGTACCCAAAGATGTCATTTTTCTGATGGATACTTCAGGATCTCAAGCAGGGGCGGCGATCGAACAATCTAAAGAATTGATGCGTCAGTTTATTAGTGGTTTAAACCCCGAGGATACTTTTAATATTATTGACTTTGCCGATCGCACGTCAAAACTTGCAGAACAACCTCTAGCTAATACCAGAGAAAACCGCGCTAAAGCCTTGGCTTATGTCAGTAAAATTAGTGCTAATGGCGGTACGCAGTTAATGAATGGAATTAATACCGTATTAGATTTTCCTGCAACGGAAGACGGCAGATTGCGAAGTATCGTCTTACTGTCTGATGGTTTAATTGGTGCTGACGAACAAGCGATTGGGCGCATCCGTGACGAACTGAAGCCAGGAAACAGACTTTATAGCTTTGGGGTGGGCAATTCTACCAATCGTTTTTTACTCAATCGCCTGGCGGAATTGGGCAGGGGTACGGTAACTATTTTGCCTCCTAATGAGGATGCAGTTAAAGTAGCAGATAAGTTTTATCGGGAAATCAATAAACCCATCGTGACCAATATTGAGATGGAATGGTTGGGTGAAGGGAAACCTCCAGAAATTTATCCCCAGCAAGCACCAGACTTATTTGCCAGTCAACCTTTAGTTTTGTACGGGCGCAAACAAGATGCTAACAACGGCAAGCTCAAAATTACGGGTATGGTTGCGGGAGGTAAAACCTATGAAAAAGTTTTAGATGTTAATTTTCAGCAGATCGGGGGCAATAATGCGATCGCCCAACTGTGGGGAAGATCTCGCATTAAGGATTTAAGCAATCAAAATTATGGTATTGAAAACCCGCAAACAATCGAAGCGATTACCCAAACGGCATTGGATTATAATTTGCTGTCGAAATATACGGCTTTTGTGGCTGTAGATGAAAAGCTTCCCGAATCAACTAGTAAGCCAAAGGATTTGTCAGCGAAAGTCAATCCTCGATTAAATTCAGCCAGAGCAAATTCAGCTAGTAATAATCAGAGCGTACCCGAACCCAGCGAAATTATTGGCAACTTGTTAGCTTTAATTTGTTTGATTCTTTTCTTTACTCGCAAGCGTTGGACTCATTTTGTTAAGTTGCTCATTGCATCTAAAAGTAGGTAATTTGGTTTATAGACATATTTTGTAAGGGCGAACGGCTTTCCTTAAAAGACTAGCGACTTGTCGCGCCCTTACTATTTAACCTTCGGTTAGTTATTAGTTTTTAGTTATTAGTTATTAGTTATTAGTTTTTAAAGTACGGGCGAACCGCCGTTCGCCCCTACTAACTACTAAAAACTCTTTTAACCAAATGTTGTGAGAACTCTCAGTCTTCGGCTTCGCCAAGGCTGGGACGGGACTTATAAATACCTGGGGAAACCCCAGGTAACAGCCCCTCATGAATCACAATTATACAAACATTTTTTGTGTTTATCATCATATGATATAGTGGTAAACATGATAAGAGTAGCACAAAAGATACGGCTATACCCGA
>NZ_JBZNBU010000016.1:0-31824 GCF_058530065.1 Waterburya sp.
AGCTAAAAGACTGGAATTAATCGATTTGGTAAATAGTAGGTTGCCATTAGTTTTAATTACACCTTTATTAGATAAAGCAATTATTCGAGGAGATAAAGAACTTCAATCCCAAAGAGTTCGACAAGCAAAAAATATTATTGAAGACCGCGATCGCAAGTTACTTAGCTATTTAGAAGATATTGCTTTAACTGAGGAAACAATTGATAAAATTAATTTTTTTATTAGTACGGAAAATCAAGTAATTTTTGAATCTATTATTGATGCAGATGATAGCTTTTTAGATTTAACTGAAAAAGAATTACAACAATTAAAAATAAATTGCGATCGCCTAACTACAGAAGTAGATTTATCTCGTAAGATTGTCGCAGAAATTAATAACATAAAAACTCAAATAGATACCACAGAAGCTCAACTAGCTAGTGCAGCATCTCCCGAAGACTATCAAAAGTTATTGAAGGCAGTCGAGAAAACAAGAAAAGAAGTAAATAAGTCTTTAGCACGCTACGAACTAACTAACGAACAACTAGCTAAAATAGAGCGAGAAATCGAACGTATCGAGCAAGAATTAAATCGTACCTTAAAAAATTATAGCGAAGATGCAGTAGGTAAAATAAATGACGAACATATCATTAATTCTGCCAGTCAAGCCCAAGCAAAACTCAAACTATTTAAAGAAAAACTAACTCTTAAAAAACTCAATAAACTAGAAACTGAAGTTAAAGATTGTTTTTTATATCTACTTCATAAAACCAATTTAATTAATCGCGTTACTATAGATAGCGATCGCTACAAACTAAAATTATACGATAGTCAAGGAAAACCATTCCCCAAACAACGTTTGTCAGCAGGGGAAAAACAACTACTGGCGATCGCTTTTTTGTGGGGTTTAGCCAGAGTATCGGGGAGAAATTTACCCGTGGCGATCGATACTCCTTTAGGCAGACTAGATTCATCCCACCGCAACAATTTAATTGAGCGATATTTTCCCAGCGCATCCCATCAAGTAATTTTACTTTCTACAGATACAGAAATTGGCGCACAAGAGGTAACTAGCCTGAGAAAACAAGAAGCAATTGCGAGAGAATATCTACTCAAATATAACCCGCAAAAACGTCAAACTACTGTAGAAGCTGGGTATTTTTTTGAATAACCTCAGTAACGTGAATTCGGGATAAGTTCAATTAACTGATTTATATTTATAAGGGTTATGGTATTGGTCACAAAATTCAAGAATTATGAAGCTCACGAAAATCAATAAAATGACAAAAGAGGGATAACTTGACAGATAAATTCTCTTAACCCGAACTGAGGTTCAGTACAAAATTAAAAAATATCATCTGGTAAAGCAGTAAGTTCTCCCTTCATACTCCATCCCTGTTCTGCTGCTATTCGATCTAAATCATCAATTCTGGCTGAGGTTAGGGGATGGGTAGAAAAATAAGCCGAAACTTTACCTCTTCGATCTTTCTTCTTGGTTTGTATGCGATGGAAAAAATCCAAACTAGCGCCACCATGTCCGTAAATATCTATAATTGCCGAAAGAGCAAACACATCGGCTGCTGACTCTTGCTGGCGACTGTAATGGAGATTACTTAAAGAGCCTGTAAATCCCACAACATCGGCATTACCTCCTCCAATTCCTAAAACGCTAGCTATCGTTAACAAAACAAGGGATCGTCCTAAACCTTTGAGATGATCTCTGGCTATATGATGTCCCAATTCATGAGCGAGAACGAAAGCCAATTCGTTTTCAGATTCTGCTTCTTGCAAAAGAGTATTGGTAACAACAATATGTCCTCCAGGAAAAATAAAAGCATTAGCAATTTTGTCTTGTTGAATATGAAGTTTTAGAGGAGGGTAATTATCTAAATTTGAATTTTGTAGAGATGCTAATAAATCTTCTAAATATTCTCGCTGTCGTGGGGTAGATTCCCGATCGAGATTGGGAACTTCAGCAATTATACTTTGACCTATTTTAGTTTCCATTTCTGGAGAAATACGCAGTGCCAATTGAGTTGCGATCGCGCCCAACCCCAAATAAACCAATCCACTAACAACTATTACCGTAGCTAACAAATAAGCAAAATTAACCAGAGGATGTACTTTAGTAACATTTACGCCCTCTGGAATTTCTTTCGGATTATAAACCATAATCGATCTGAAACTTAACGAATTGCCGTACCATAAGCGGTTACCTCAATGGCAGCTAGTCCTTTTCCTCCTCCTTGGCTACCAATATTAGATGTTTCCAAGCGCACGTTATATATTTGAGTTCCCCCCCAAGCAATAGCTTGTTCTTTCATGCGCAAAATAGCTTCCCTACGCCCGCGATCGAGTAAACTTTCATAGACTACCACCCTGCCTCCTACAAGGTTGCGTAAAGAAGAAGCAAATATTTTAAAATAGTCAGCCGAAACAACTACGCTTCCCAAGAAAAGGGCTGCCTCATTGGCGTGGGGAATTTCTTGTTTCGCACCAAAGGTAACTACTGGTACGTGAAGAGTTTGACGCTCTCTTTTCTTAATATCTTGATAGTGTTTTTTTTCAACATAGCTACCTACAAAATAACCAACCCCAAGCAAGACTGCAAAAACAATTAAATCCATAATTTTGTGCTAATCACTTATTACTTGTTATTTATTACTGAGAAAAAGTCTATTCAACTTTCACTGCCGTTCCATAAGCAAAAAGTTCTGCTGCTCCTTGAGCCACAGAAGATGTAGCAAAACGCACGTTAACTACTGCATTAGCACCAACAAAATTAGCCTGTTCGATCATTCTATCTATGGCTTCTTTCCTAGCTTCTTGTAATAATTCTGTATACCCTTTTAACTCTCCACCAACAAGATTTTTAAACCCAGCCATAATATCTTTACCGACGTGCTTGGCACGAATAGTACTACCTTGCACTAAACCAAAATGCTCGATAATTTCTTTACCTGGTACTCCTTCTAAGGTGGTAATAATCATTTTTTCAGTTCTAATAGAATTAGTTGCCGAATATTGCGAGGTCATAATTAATACCTAAATTATAATTTTCCATAACTCTAACCATCATAATTCCCCAGAATCATTCAATAATTTAATTAATTAATAGTTATTAATTAATCGGCAAACCTTCCAAAGTATTAGCCAAAAAATCCGTGCGACAGGCGTGACGTTGAATTTTACCACTAGATGTTTTGGGCAAACTACCAGGCTTCAGCAAAAGAGTGGTATGTACTTGCAAATCGTGGTTTTTAGATATTTCCCGCTTAATTAATTGAGTCAAATCTTTGACATCAATCAAATCGCCATGAGAATTGCCATTCCCTTTAGCTTTAGAACGACTGCTAGTCCAATAACGACGCTCTACTTCAGCTAAAACAATTAATTTCTCTTCTCCCCCAACATCAATCGAAAAAGTAGCGACGCCACTAGGTCTAATCCAGGAATTAGTTTCTTCTACAGTTTTCTCGATGTCTTGGGGGTAATGGTTGCGTCCTTTAATGACGATTGTATCCTTGAGACGACCAGTAAAAAACAATTCTCCTCCATCGACAAAACCCAGATCGCCAGTTCGTAAAAAAGGTCCTTCATTAGTATCTTTTAGATAAGCATTAAAGGTTGTTTCGGTGACGATTGGTTGTTGCCAATAACCTCTGGCAATACTCGCACCAGATACCCAAATTTCCCCTACTTCTCCTGGCTGACAACTGACCATGGTTTCGGGATTGGCGATCGCAATTTTTTGATCTCTTAAACTTCTACCACAACTTACAAGAGTGTAAGGATTGGAATCATGCTCGTCTCTCGGAACAATTTTATTTTCTTCTAGGGCTTTTCGATCTACATTTTGAGTAACTATTGCTTTATCTCCCGAACCACCAGAAATAATTAAAGTCGCTTCCGCCATACCATAACAAGGATAGAAAGCAGAACGATCGAAACCATAGGGAGCAAAAGTTTCGGCAAATTGATTTAATGTTTTGTTATTAATCGGTTCTGCACCATTAAAAGCTACTTGCCAACTACTGAGATCCAATCCAGTTAATTGTTCTGGTTTAAATTTGCGCACGCATAAATCATAAGCAAAATTAGGTCCTCCACTAGTGGTAGCAGTTTCGCGAGATATAGCCTTTAGCCAGCGTAAAGGATTCTGCAAAAATATTAGGGGAGACATTAAAGTTACTGGAAAACCACCATACAAAGGCTGAAGAATTCCACCGATCAGCCCCATATCGTGATAGGGTGGCAACCAAATTACTCCTTTACTTTCAGGTGAATGTCTAAAGCAGCGATGAATTGCTTCGAGGTTGTGCAGCAAATTTTGATAGGCTATTTTAACTCCTTTAGGTTCTGCTGTAGAACCAGAAGTATACTGTAAAAAGGCAAGGGTATCTTCTGAAATATCTGGTTCTCGCCAAGCGTCGTTTTGATTTATCGTAATAGCGTCTGTAGTAATCCAGCGTAAATTTTTGAGGTCGGGAGTTTTTTCTAGCTGCCTTCCTAAACTTTGAAGGGTTTCCCGATTAGTTAACGCCAAATCGGTTTGAGCATCTTGGAGAATATTTTCAATTCTACTTAGGGATCTATTCGGTCGAGGAGGATAGGCAGGAATCGCAATTAGTCCTGCATAAAGACAACCAAAAAAAGCAGTAATGTAATCCAATCCCGCAGGATATAGTAGTAAGACTCTATCTTGAGGAGAAGCGATAGATTGAAGATAAGTTGCGATCGCTTTAGCTTTTTGTTCTAATTGACTATAAGTTAAACTAATTTCTTCGGTTTCTCCATCCACCAAAAAACTGTATATTTTCTGATGTGGTTGTTCTTCGACTCGATTGCGAAGAATTTCCACCAAGGTAGCTGCTTTAATCTTGTTTTTTAGACCACTCATTCACTTTCGATCGCTTAAATCAATTTACACCATATCTTACTTTTCGAGAATCCAAGTATAGATCGCTTTAGAGCATAATATTTTACTAGAGATATTAAATTCCCCAACAGCTTACATCAATCATTGCTAAAACCGAGTACAGTTGTGACACCTTGAGAATAGTCTGTCGTAGAAAGGGTAACGGGGTGACAAGGTGACGGGGTGACAAGGTGACGGGGTGATTATCTAGATGTTCAATGATAAATGTTTAATGTTCAATGATAAATGAGTTAGAGAAAATTATTATTACTGAAATTAAAAATTCTCCCCCAGGGCGGATTACCTTTGCGGACTATATGAATTTGGCTTTATATCATCGGGAATATGGCTATTATAATTCTGGTGCGATCGCTATTGGTAAAGAGGGAGATTTTTACACCTCTTCTTCTTTGGGACAAGATTTTGGCGAGCTATTAGCAATTCAGTTTCAGGAAATGTGGCACAATCTTGGCTGCCCTAGTTCTTTTTCTTTAGTGGAAATGGGGGCTGGTAATGGTAACTTGGCAGGAGATATTTTAAATTGCCTGCAGTCAGAGGCTGAGAAATCTTTTCTTCAAGCTCTTAGATATATAATCATCGAACAGTCACCTAATTTGAGAGCAATTCAGCGAGAAAAATTAGATTCTTTTTCTATAACTTGGACGACTTTAGCCGAGTTAAGCGATCGCAGCATCGAAGGTTGCTTTTTCTCTAACGAATTGGTGGATGCTTTTCCCGTTCATTTAGTAGTGAAAAAAGGCGATCGCCTGTCAGAAGTTTGTTTATCTCTCCATAATCAAGAATTGACCGAAACTCTACATCCTCTTGCTAACCCAAAAATTAGCCAGTATTTTGATTTAGTAGGTATAAACCTCTTAAAACCAGAATACCCTCCAAATTACCGTACAGAAGTTAATCTCCAGGCTTTGGATTGGCTATCATCGGTGGCGAACAAACTAAAACGAGGATATCTCCTGACCATCGATTATGGTTACACAGCCGACAAATATTATCGTCCCAGTCGCAGCCAAGGCACTTTGCAATGCTATTTTCAACATCGCCATCACAATAATCCTTACGCTAATTTGGGTCGTCAAGATATTACCGCTCATGTGGATTTTACAGCCCTACAACGTCAAGGAGAATTATCTAACTTGGAAACCCTCGGTTACAGTCAACAAGGGTTATTTCTGATGGCTCTAGGTTTGGGCGATCGCTTGAACGATCTTTCTAGTGGTAAATATAATATTGAGGAAATATTTCAGCGTCGCAATGCTTTACACCAGCTAATCGATCCTACAGGTATGGGTAATTTTGGCGTGTTAATTCAAGGAAAAAATCTTATCCAGTCGGAAAAAACTTTAACGGGCTTAACAATTCCACCCATGTTTTGAATTTTGCACCCCAAACAACAAAAATGCCATTGCGATCGCAATGGCAAAACGAAATTAAATTTTAGAAATTAATAACTTTAAACTAGAATTCAGAACTTTCAGCAGGGTTCATACCTACAGGCGCACTGCCACCACCAGCAGAAAGTACATCAGCTTCTTTCACAAATCCACTGTAAGCTTCCATGCCGTGCTCTGATATATCCAAACCACGTCTTTCTTCGTCTTCACGAACGCGAATACTGATAGTCACTTTGAGAATAGTCCAAACAATCGCACTAAAGATGACAGTAAATGCACCAATAGAAACAATACCGATAATTTGAGTCACAATGTTTCCAGTACCAAAGATACCTACTGCCAAAGTTCCCCAGATACCGCAGACCAAGTGAACGGAAGTTGCACCAACGGGGTCGTCAATTTTGATGCTATCAAAGAAAGCAACAGAGAAAACCACAATAATACCAGCAATCAAACCGATAATTACAGCAGATAAATAGCTTACATCAGCACAACCAGCGGTAATACCAACTAAACCAGCCAAAATACCATTAATAATCATGGATAAGTCTGGTTTGCCATCTTTGATCCAAGAGGTAAAGGTTGCAGCTACACCACCTGCTGCTGCTGCTAGATTAGTAGTTACGGCAATGTAAGGGACATTAGCTGTTGCAGCCAATTCAGAACCAGGATTAAAACCAAACCAGCCAATCCAGAGAATCAAACAACCTAAAGTGGCAAAACCCATGTTATGTCCTGGAATTGCACTAATACGTCCGTTTTGGTATTTACCAATTCTGGGACCAAGAATAGCTGCGCCAACTAAAGCGGCCCAACCTCCAACGGAGTGAACCACCGTCGAACCAGCAAAGTCAGAAAAGCCCATTTCGCTCAACCAACCTCCATCCCATACCCAGTGTCCTGTAACAGCATAGGAAAATCCGACTAAAAGAGTACTGAAGATTAGGAAAGCACCAAAGTGGATTCTTTCTGCAACAGCACCAGAAACTATCGTAGCTGCGGTAGCTGCGAAAGCAACTTGGAATAAGAAAGAAATTGCTTCGGGAACAGCTGCGGGGTAAGGATCGTTACCATAAGGAGCGGGATCGCCATTGAAGAAGAATCCACTCAAACCGATGAAGGGAGTACCCTCTCCATACATCAAAGCATAACCCACTGCCCAGTAAGCAAGGGTGGCAATACCAAATACAATTAAGTTTTTAGCTAATATATTGACCGCATTTTTCTGACGGCAGAAACCTGCTTCCAACATTCCGAAACCAGCATTCATAAAAATGACGAGAACGGAACAAAATAGCAAGAAAATAGAGTCTAAGACAACTCTTAGTTCGTCTACGTTGGCAGGAGCATCAAATCCTTGGGCTGTGGCAGCAGAATCCCAAACTACAACAATTGCCGCTGCTAGTGGGATGCAGATAAGCCATGCGGGAGAGAAAGATTTTAATATTGGTCTCAAAGGTCTTGGAATCAATCCTTTGATTTGATTATCAACATTCGCCTTACTCGTGCGAGATGTTGGTTTTACTTCTAAGAATTTAGAATTCATCTACACTTCGATTTATTTAAAAAATATATTTTGTTTGTCTACAATTACAAACTCAATTCTGTCTAGTTTGTGATTTTTTTTCCTTTATTGCCGTATTAATTTACACTGTTTTTTAAATAAAAACAGTGTACTATTAAAGGTTTTAAAAAAAACAATAAATAACAACTTAATTAAAGTATCTAGATAGATAGTCTTAACAATTTGTTGAAAAATTAATTGTTACTTTAAAAAGCTAAAAATAATTTAATATTTTTCTTGAATTTGAGGAAGCTTTACAAAAAATATACAAATATCATTATAGAAAAAAAAATTTACAAGTGGCAGAAAAAATACTAAATATCTAGCTTTGCAGATAAAAATCTGTAGTTTATTGATCGCGCGATCGCCGTTAGCGATCTATTCCGATCCAAAATATTATTTAATAAATATTAAGTTAGACTGTCTGATTTTAATCAGTTTTCTTCACCAATTAGCTACTAAAAAAGACCGTCCTTTTAGGATGGTCTTTGACAAAAGATTACATTAGATTAAGCAAATTAATTACTTAATGAATAACATTTCTTGATAAGTAGGTAGAGGCCACAAATCGTCAGCTACTTCTGCTTCTAAGGCATCTACATCGGCTCTGACACTATCCATTAAAGGACGGATGGTATAAGCACAATACTTCATGTGTTCTTCTGTATCGGCAAAATCTTCTTTTTCTATGACAGAAGCCAGCTGAGAAACTTTAGAAGTTAGAGAGTTGGTCAACTCGGCAACAGTTTTAATATTGCTTTTATCTAATTCAATTCCCATATCTCCCACTACACCAATAGTTTGGGACATATCAGTTAGATGTCTCATAGCAGCAGGATAAATAGAAGTTTTGGCAATATCAATAACTAGTTTGGCTTCTACCTCAATCGAAAGAAGATATTGTTCTGCGTAAACTTCATAACGACTTTCCAACTCTACGGGAGAAAGTACTCCAGTTGTCTCGAATAATTCTTCAATATATTTTTCTTTAAGGCAAGGTAGAGCATCAGCAGTAGTAGGCAAGTTAGCCAAGCCTCTTTCTTCTACTGCCATTTTATGCCACTCAGCAGAATAACCGTCACCACCAAAAATAACGGCACTGTGTTTGTCCATCACATCTTTCAACACTGTGAGAATTGCAGTATTAAGATCTGTGCCTTTGCCTAACTCTGCTTCTAAAAGGTCGCCAATTGCCGATAAAGAATCAGCCAACATAGTGTTGAGTACGATTAAGGGACCAGAGACAGACTGACTAGAGCCAACGGCGCGGAATTCAAAACGGTTGCCTGTAAAAGCAAAAGGAGAAGTTCTGTTGCGATCGCCCGCATCTTTAGCCAGAGGAGGTAAAGTATCTACCCCAATTTTCATTTCGCCTTTTTTGCCGTAGTCTTTTACTTCTCCAGAAGCAATTTGATTGAATAGTTCTTCTAGCTGAGAACCCAAGTAGACAGACATAATTGCAGGGGGAGCTTCGTTTGCACCCAAACGATGATCGTTACTAGCATTCGCGATCGCAGCACGCATTAAAGGCCCATATTTATGTACCCCGCGAATTACCGCAGCACAAAAAATGAGGAACTGAGCGTTCTCGTGGGGAGTGTCTCCAGGATCTAGTAAATTACCTTGAGTAGAATTACCCACAGACCAATTAACGTGTTTACCAGAACCGTTGATACCTGCAAAGGGTTTTTCGTGCAATAAGCAAACAAAACCGTGTTTTTTAGCAGTTTGACGTAACAAAGTCATCGTTAACTGCTGGTGATCGGAAGCTACGTTTGCTGCCTCAAAAATTGGTGCGATTTCAAATTGTCCAGGAGCAACTTCATTATGTCTGGTTTTAGCAGGAATACCCAAACGATACATTTTCTTTTCTACTTCCTGCATAAAGACTTGAACTCGTTCGGGAATTGCACCGAAATAGTGATCGTCAAATTGCTGTCCTTTTGCAGGAGGTTTGCCGAAAAGAGTACGACCTGCCAAGAGGATATCAGGACGGCTGTTGGCAAAGTGTTCGTCTATCAAGAAATATTCCTGTTCTGGACCACAACTAGAACTTACGGGGGCTATATCAGTATGACCCAGAAGTTGCAAAACTCTAGTGGCAGACTTATTCATCGCACTAATAGAGCGCAACAAAGGTGTTTTCTTGTCTAAAGCTTCTCCCGTCCAAGAGACAAAAACAGTGGGTATGCAGAGAGTTACGCCGTTTTCTGTCTCCATCAAGTAAGCAGGAGAAGTCACATCCCAAGCAGTATAGCCTCTGGCTTCAAAAGTAGAACGAATACCGCCGTTGGGGAAAGAAGAACCGTCGGGTTCTCCTTGAACCAGCAATTTACCTGCAAACTCAGAAATCGCACTACCATCTCCTTGGGTAGACACAAAACCGTCGTGCTTTTCCGCAGTAGCGTTGGTCATGGGATAAAATACGTGGGCATAATAAGATGCACCTTTGGCGATTGCCCAGTCTTTCATAGCGGATGCCACAATATCTGCTACGGAAGTATCTAGAGGTTGTCCTGTTTGAATGGTTTTTTTCAAAGATTTAAAGACAGCTTTAGGCAAACACTGTTTCATTTTGCTTAAGCTGAAAACATCTGCTGCCCAAATATCTTCTAATCTGCTAGGTGCGCCAACGGGAATTGGTTCGCGGTTATTAATTTCATAGATCGCTTGCGTGCGAGTTTCGTATCCCATGACAAATAAATTTCTTTAGTTTTATGTATTGAATTCCGCTAGATCGTATCTTGGGAATGATTTGAGAAAATGTAAACTAAGCAACAGAATTATGCTTAGTTTTCAACAATAAAAAAAATTCAGGCTATATAAATCTTGTTTGGGCTTTGATCAATTAACCTGAAGTCTTTATTTATGTACGGTTTTGGCGTTGATTGTTGCCCGCTCTAAATTTAATTATAAATTTTATCTGTTGACAACCAATTAATACTTCTAAATCAACTAATTTAGGCAAAACTTATCTAAGTTTGGCGTTAGATTTGGATTTTGGAGATGCTTGCAATAAATCTTAATGTCTTTTTTGAGGATGAAAGTGCCTTATTTTCTCAATCCACAATACCAATGATAATCGGTTGGGGTTGCTACTTTTTGAGGTTTTAACCCCACTAATAGCAAGATCTCATGGAAAATCTTGCTATTAGATTGCGATCGCGAGTCGTTGCTTAATACTGTTTAACAGTCATAATACAAAGCAAACTCATAGGGGTGAGGACGCAACCGTAACGGATTTACTTCTGCATCTAGTTTATATTGAATCCAATTTTGAATAAAGTCTTTAGTAAATACTCCACTCCCTACCAAAAATTCATGGTCTTTTTCCAATGCTTCTAACGCACCTTCGAGAGAAGCAGGGGTAGAGGGAATTTTACTCAATTCTTCGGGAGAAAGCTCGTAAATATCTACATCTAGGGGATCTCCTGGATCAATTTTATTTTTTACCCCATCAATACCCGCTAACAACATGGCAGAAAAGCCTAAATAAGGGTTAGCAGTAGGGTCGGGACAGCGGAATTCAAAGCGTTTGGCTTTGGGGTTGCTACCGCTAAGGGGAATACGCACCGATGCGGAACGATTTCCTTGGGAATATGCCAAATTCACAGGGGCTTCAAAACCAGGTACGAGACGTTTGTAAGAGTTCGCTGAAGGATTGGTAAACGCCAAAATTGCAGGGGCGTGTTTTAAGATTCCACCTATAAAATAGAGGGCAGTTTCACTTAAATCCGCATAACCATCCCCAAAAAATAGAGGACTGCCATCTTTCCAGATAGACATATGGGTGTGCATCCCAGTACCGTTATCGTTAAATAAAGGCTTGGGCATGAAGGTCGCAGTTTTACCATACTTGCGGGCTACATTTTTAACTATATATTTGTAAGTTAAAACATAGTCCCCAGCACTAATTAAATCCGAGAACTTAATTCCCAATTCACATTGTCCCGCAGAAGCTACTTCGTGGTGGTGTTTCTCAATGGGTACGCCACATTTACCCATAGTCAGCAACATTTCACTCCGAATATCTTGCAAGGTATCCGAGGGTGCAACGGGAAAATAGCCCCTTTTATGGTCGGTTTTGTAGCCTAAATTGCCACCTTCTTCGTAAGATCCAGAATTCCAAATTCCTTCAATAGAATCAATATGATAAAACCCTTCATATTCTGATTGACTAAAGCGAATATCATCAAAAATAAAAAATTCTGGTTCGGGTCCACAATAAACTGTATCCCCAATGCCAGTACTCTTCAGATAATCTACAGCTTTCTGGGCTAGGGAACGAGGATTGCGCTCGTACCATTCTCCAGTGCGTGGCTCTTTAATCGAGCAAATCATACTGAGAGTAGGAGTTTCCATAAAAGGATCGATCCACGCGGTATTAGGGTCGGGAACCATTGCCATATCAGAGGCGTTAATCGCTTTCCAACCTCTAATACTAGAACCGTCAAAAGCAACTCCATCAGTAAAAGCATCTTCATCAATTAAACTGCGATGAAAAGTACAGTGCTGCCAAATACCGAAGAGATCGACAAATTTCAGATCGATTAACTCGATATCTCGATCTGCGATTGTTTTCAAGACATCTTGGGCAGTCTTGGGCATAAATATCTGCTCCTAATAAATTCTTTATATCTCTGAATATCTAAATCAATAGCTAGATCGCGACTATCGCCCGAACTAACCATCGATGTTATAGAATTATCACTTTTTATCTAAACTTTAAATCTATAAACTTTGCAAAAATGTGCCGAAATTGACTAAAAAACCTAGTTCGTCAGAAAATTTCAGCTTTATATGAGACTTTAATCCTATTTTGAATGAGTCGATAATTGATGAAGATGTCAAAATTTGAAGCAAACTATAGTCTCGTCTCTGTATGTGGGATTATAAATAAATGTAGCTTAAAACTTAGCTTAAAAATAATGGCTGATAATATTAGCCAGATTAAATAAATAAAAAATTGCTGTTGGGAGAAATCAAGTAAGATGCGTGACGCAGTTACCAACCTAATTAAAAATTATGATATTTCAGGTCGCTATTTAGACCGCGATGCTATTGATAGTCTGAAAGACTATTTTACTTCTGGTACGGCTAGAGTAGCTGTAGCAACTGCGATTAGTGGTAATGCTGCCACTATTGTTAAAAATGCTGGTTTAAAACTATTTGAAGAAGTTCCCGAACTAATTCGTCCTGGCGGTAATGCCTATACAACTCGTCGTTATTCGGCTTGCTTGCGCGATTTAGACTATTATCTACGCTATGCTAGTTATGCTTTAGTCGCAGGTAATATGAACGTTCTAGACGAAAGAGTATTACAAGGTTTGAGAGAAACTTACAATTCTTTGGGCGTACCTATTGGGCCTACTGTAGTGGGCATCCAAATTATGAAGGATATGGTTAAAGAAATGGCAGCAGAAAATGGCGTTAGCGATACTAGTTTCGTTGATGAACCTTTTGAATATATGACCCGTCAATTAAGTGAAGTTTCAGTTTAACTAGCTTTTAGTTGTTAGCTTTGAGAAAGACACCATGCGATCGCTTTTTCTTCAGAAAGGCGATCGCTTTTTCTTTTTTTCTCCTCCATCCCACCACTCCATCACTCCCAATCTTTATAGTTGTTCGGTAACCCACACTAAGTAAACCGTTGCCAGAGGTCACCTGGTTTAGCTAAATTAGCAGTCGGAAGGTGAGAGTGCTAATCTAATAAAAGAAGACTTTCATCTATAGAAAAGCAATATTCAATCATAAGCATTTAGTTTTCTGGAGAATCTGGAATGGCAGCTATTAGCATTAATGTTACAACCGTAAAACCTTTAGGCGATCGCGTGTTTGTCAAAGTCAGCGCAGCCGAAGAACAAACTGCTGGGGGAATTATCTTACCCGATGCAGCTAAAGAGAAACCCCAAATAGGGGAAGTAGTTGGCGTAGGCCCTGGCAAAACCAAAGATGATGGCGGTCACGCACCTTTGGAAGTAAAAGTTGGCGATAAAGTTTTGTACTCTAAATATGCTGGTACTGATATCAAACTAGGTGGCAACGATTACGTTTTGCTATCTGAAAAAGATATCTTAGCAACTGTTGCCTAGGTCATAGATTGATTTATAAATCGTTGATGTACAACCTCATAGCATCAAGAATTTAACCTATTCACTGTTAGTTCATTTCACCCCCAACCAAATCAAATTTTATGGCTAAATCTATAATTTACAACGACGAAGCTCGTCGCGCTCTAGAAAAAGGTATCGATTTACTAGCTGAAGCGGTAGCTGTTACCCTTGGCCCCAAAGGACGTAATGTAGTTCTCGAAAAAAAATTTGGCGCGCCCCAAATCGTTAATGATGGAGTAACTATCGCCAAAGAAATTGAATTAGAAGATCACATTGAGAATACAGGCGTATCCCTCATTCGTCAAGCTGCTTCCAAAACTAACGATGTAGCTGGTGATGGTACTACTACGGCTACAGTCTTGGCTCACGCAATCGTCAAAGAAGGTTTGCGTAACGTAGCAGCAGGTGCTAACCCTATTGCGATCAAACGCGGTATCGACAAAGCGATCGAGCATTTAGTAGTTAAAATTCAAGACCATTCTCAACCCGTTGGCGACAGCAAAGCGATCGCTCAAGTAGGAACGATTTCTGCGGGTAACGACCAAGAAGTCGGCGATATGATCTCCATGGCAATGGATAAAGTCGGCAAAGAAGGTGTCATTTCTCTAGAAGAAGGTAAGTCCATGACTACCGAACTAGAAATTACTGAAGGGATGCGTTTTGAGAAAGGTTATATTTCTCCTTACTTTGTAACCGATACAGAGCGCATGGAAGCTGCTTTGGAAGAACCTCTTATCTTGATTACCGACAAAAAAATCAATTTGGTACAAGATTTAGTTCCCGTACTAGAGCAAGTTGCCCGTCAAGGCAAACCTTTATTAATTATCGCTGAAGATATAGAAAAAGAAGCTCTAGCTACTTTGGTTGTCAACCGTTTGCGTGGTGTATTAAACGTTGCTGCTATCAAAGCTCCTGGTTTTGGCGATCGCCGCAAAGCTATGCTAGAAGATATTGCGGTTTTAACTGGCGGTCAAGTAATTTCTGAAGATGCTGGTCTAAAACTAGAGACTGCCAAAGTAGAAATGCTCGGTACTGCTCGTCGCGTCAACATAACCAAAGATAGTACTACTATCGTGGCAGAAGGTAACGAAGAAGGCGTTAAAAAACGTTGCGAACAAATTCGCCGTCAAATTGAAGCTAGTGATTCTTCCTACGACCAAGAGAAACTACAAGAGCGTTTGGCGAAACTTTCTGGTGGTGTAGCGGTAATCAAAGTTGGTGCTGCTACCGAAACCGAAATGAAAGACCGCAAATTGCGTCTAGAAGATGCTATCAACGCGACTAAAGCAGCAGTAGAAGAAGGTATCGTTCCTGGTGGCGGTACTACTCTAGCTCACCTCGCTCCTGGTTTAGAAGAATGGGCAAACGCCAACCTGGCAGACGAAGCTTTGACTGGTGCAACTATCGTAGCTCGTGCATTAACTGCTCCTTTGAGAAGAATTGCTGAAAACGCTGGTCAAAATGGCGCAGTAGTAGCAGAAAGAGTTAAAGAGAAAGACTTTAACATTGGTTTTAATGCTGCTAAAAACGAATATGTAGATATGTTTGAAGCTGGTATTGTTGACCCTGCTAAAGTAACTCGCTCTGCTTTACAAAATGCTGCTTCTATTGCGGGAATGGTCTTAACTACTGAATGTATTGTGGTAGACAAACCCGAAAAAGACAAAGGTGCTGCTGCTGGTGGTGGTGATTTTGATTACTAGAATTTCAAGCTATTAGACAGTAAACAATAAACTTTAAAAGGCTGTGATGGAACTCTCTAACACAGCCTTTTTTGCTATTCTATAATTAAACTATTATGGTATAGAAAATTACACCGCTTCTAAGTTTTTCTCTCCAGTACGAATACGGACTACTCGATCTACAGGGTAGACAAAGATCTTACCGTCGCCAATCTCTCCAGTACGAGCGGCAGCGATAATCTTATCGACTACCATATCTACCTGATCGTCTTCGATGACAATTTCTAGCTTGAGCTTTTGCAAAAACTCTACAGTATATTCAGAACCGCGATAGCGTTCGGTTTGTCCTTTCTGACGACCAAAACCTCGTACTTCAGAAACGGTCATGCCCACGACTCCAGCATTAACTAGAGCAATTTTGACTTCGTCCAGCTTAAAAGGTCTGATAATAGCTTCTATTTTTTTCAATTTACAATCTCCTATTGCTATATAAAAGTAAGACTCTAACTATTTTACGTATATTTATCTAGAAAGCTAGTGTATTAGTTTATAGATTTTAATTATTTTGGTTTTCCACTCTAGTTTGATTTAAACTTTTTTGACAATTTACTGACAATCTGAAAAAGAGTGTGAATTGAATTATCTTCATAAAATTGTTTGTTTCTTCAAAAAATCTTGATTTTGAAATAACGAAAAATACTGTAGTCACTTTTACTAATTACGTCGTATTTTTGTATGTAGATTATCAATATTTTTCGACTTATAAAATCTCTTGGTTGGCATTAATAGATTAACTACAATTTTTAATTGATTTAAAAAAAATATATTATGTTGAATTATCTTTCTAATAAACAATTATTTAAAATAACTGGTTTAAGTTTATTATCTCTGGGTTATTGTTTGACTCCGATTCAGGTAATGGCTGGGAGTTTAGCTGAAGCAGAAAGTTTTATTGGTCAAATTAATTATACAGTTACGGGAGGTACTCTAAGAAGTAATTCTGACGATCTTGACTCTTGCAGTCTAAATACTAGTTCTACTGCTTCTCTGGCACATATTCCTAGCGGTTCAACTGTTAAAAAAGCCTATCTTTATTGGGCTGGTTCGGGGGAAAATATTGATAATCAAGTAGTATTTGATGGAACATCTTTAACTGCCGATCGCACTTATAGTTCTTCAATGTTTATTTCCGATCCTGACTATGGAGACGGTACTTATTATCATTTTCAAGGAGTAAAAGATGTAACGGATATAGTTAGCCAAAAAGGTAATGGTAGCTATCAATTTAGCGATCTAACTGTAGATAATACTAATAATGATGTTCACTATTGTACCTTTCAGGGAGTATTATCTGGCTGGTCTTTGGTAGTAATTTATAATGACCCGACCTTGGAGGCAAACAAAATTAATACCATCAAACTTTATGAAGGTTTAGAATCTTCTCGCAATCAGACGGTGAACTATACTTTAGGTGGTATTGAAGTGGCTACAGATCCCATCGCTAAATTTTCTATGTTACTTTGGGAAGGAGATTCATCTTTAAGTGGCACTAATGAATATTTTGCGTTTAATGGCAACATCTTAAGCGATGATTATAATCCCCTAGAAAATCAATTTAATTCTTCCATTAATACCAATCAAGCTTCAAACGTATATGGTGTAGATTTTGATACCTTTGATGTTTCTGATTACGTCAATCAAGGAGATAATTCCGCTACGGGAACTATTTCTACTAATGACGATTTAGTTCTTCAAGGAGCAGCTTTAATGATGGTAACTACTCTGTATACTGCTGACTAAATTTTTTTAATTAGAAAATAAAATATCAAAAACCTAGCTAAACTCATAACAATTAACTATGAATAAAATATTATGCTTGTTGGCTCTTACCTTAACAATTTTTTACCAAGGTACTTCTAGTGCTGGTGCGTTAGAAGCAGAAATGTCTGATGCTGAATTTACCCGACTTGTATGTGGATATCTTCATAGAATAGATGATAGAAATTTGGCTTTAGATGAAATTAATGCTGCGATCGCATCTAATGTTAATGCCAGTCAATTAGCAATGTTGCAGGAAATAGAAAACTCCGACTCTGCGATGGAAGATCTTTGTCGTTCTTCTTTGCCAAGATTTTAGTCTTTATCTATAAAAATACTTTTTTCAAGCGATCGCTTTTTTTACAGGCGATCGCTTCTTGATGTAGTCGCTATATCCAAAGGTGTCCCTAAAAGGATACACTTCGATATATCCTTTAGGACAACGGGTCACAGACTCCTTCGGATTCAGCACTTTTCTCAAGTCGGGGAACCCGCCCACCGAAAGTGCCTCACCGCAACGCGCTACATCGCTTTTTTTACAAATTTTTCGTTTGATTACTTATTGTGCATGAAAATACGCAAACTCTATATCTATTTTTATTTTCTTTGCTATAACTTTATTTCAATTTTAGTAATAATAGCGATGTCTACTATTTGCCAAAAGGAATACTATTAATAATATCAAAAGTTTTGTTTTTCTTACTATTAATATAATTTAATTATGAAAAAAATATTCTGTTTATCTACTATTACATTATCTTTATTGATCTCGGGAATTTCTACTACCCAAGCTTCCGAGTTTGATGAAGGAATTTCTAATGAAGACTTTGCTCAATTGGTATGCGGTCATCTTGAAGGAATGGATGATAAATCTGAAGCACTAGAAGAAATAGAAGCAATGACTGATTCGTTAATCAATGATACTCAGTTAGCTACTCTGGAAGAGTTATCAGAATCTGATTGGGCAATTGAAGATTTTTGTGATTCTTATAATATTTAATACTTTCTTAGATTGACCATGATTTAGAAGCTGAGAGTAACTCTTAAATTCATTATTTATTTAGCGACTGTATCAACTACAGTCGCTATTTATTAGTTTTTGATTATAGTCATTTTAAATAATTTTTGGTATTCATATTATTTTTACAAAAAACACTTATTTTCAAATAAAAATTCACGATTAAAATCAGTAATTATCTTGATTACAAATACATAAAAAATAAGATATATTTGCTATGAATTAGCAATATATAAACTTATTTGTAAGTAACAAACGTACAACTAAAAATCAATAGTTTCAGATCGCAAGCCATGTTTAATAATATGATTTCAAATAAAATTACTGTCAGTACAACTTTAGCTTTTTTAATAGCTACAACTTTAATAGCTCAACCAGGATTTGCAGGTAAAAAGACAACCACATTTGGAGACTCTCCTGGTAAAAGCGGAAGTGCGCCTGGTAAAAATAAAGTATGCAAAAATAATAATGGAATTGGTAACAACTACGATGTTGAATACACAATAGGTAGCTCTACTAGAAGCGTTAGAATCGATCCAGGTAACAAAGGGCAAATTAGCAAATTTAGAGGAGATTTGGAAGCAGAAGGATTCAGCCAAAGTCAAATTGATAGCGCAGTAGATCAATTGGTAGATGCAGAAAAGAATGCTAAAGGTGGAGGTGGAGATTGTCCAACAGTCTCTTCAGATGCTACTGATTACAGTCAAATGTATAGTCACCTTAGTGATTTTCCTTTTTACAGAGGTGACGGTCAACCTACAGACTTTCATAGTGTAAAAGATGGAGGCAAGACTGGAGTTGATGTTTTTCAAAAATTTGCTAATGTCGAACGAAAGAAACTAGATTTAAACGAGATCGAGGCTAGAGTTTTAGACCCCACCAAGCTCGACATCAAATATGATGCAGATATTAAAGTTTATTTTGTTAATGAAGGTGCAGGTTACCGCAATCAATTAAAAGTACAAACTACGGGAACAACTTCATTAGACAAAATGATTTTCCATGATGTTTCCTGTCGCAAACATGAGTATGGTACTAAAACAAAAACTGGATGTATTATCGGAAACAATAATTTAGAACCCGAAAATGCTCTAAATTTGGGAGATTATGTCGATCTTGGTACTGTCGAAGCGGGAACTAAATTGGATTTTCAAGTATTGAAAAATGGTTACGGCAAAAGTAATCCAACGGTTTGGTACACAGATGCAAAGAATAACAGCGACAAACTTCAGCACGTTGTGGCTTATGAGTATGAAAATTATCTAATTTTAGGTTGGGAGGATCTAACCAATGGTGGTGATATGGACTACAATGATGTGGTATTCGTAGTCGATATTGGCAAAAAAAATCTAGAAGAAATCCCTAGTGGTAATAGATTACCTAATGCTAAAGATGATTCAGCTTCGACTCCTGCAAACACTCCTATAACCATTGATGTTATTACAGGCGACACAGATGCCGATGGTGATACTTTAACTATTGGCGGAGCGGATAGTAAAAGCAAACACAAAGGTACAATTAGTATCAAAAATGATAAAGAAGTAATCTATACTCCTAAAACTGGTTTTGTAGGAACAGATCGTTTCTATTATCATGCTGATGACGGTAATAATGGTAAAGATAAGGGTAAAGTAGTGGTCAATGTCAGCAACAACAGTCCTACTGCCGTTAATATAAATGCCGAGACAAGATCTACTGCTGCTATTGATATAGACTTAATTCAAAATAGTAGCGATCCAGATGGACACGAATTGTCTATTGATAGCGTACCAAGTAGTACTAATAATGGTGGCTCAATTGAAATCGATGGAGATAGTATCTCGTATACTCCTAATTCTGAAGCTACCGCATCTTATGTTGATACTTTTGATTATACTATTGTTGACGAATACGAAGGAACTGCTACTGCTACAGTAACTATCAGTGTTAGCGTTAATGGCGCGCCAGTAGCTGTTGACGACGAAGTTGCTATTCCAAGAGGCGAGCTTGCAACAGTAAATGTTCTAGAAAACGATAGCGATCCTAATGACGATACTTTAACTATCGTTGGTGTGACAGATGGTAATCATGGAACAGTAAAAATTGTTGATGGCAAAGCTGTTTATACTCCAGACAGTAATTTCTACGGTGAAGATAGTTTTAGTTACACTATTTCTGACGGACATGGTGGAGATGGAACGGCAAATGTTAGCGTTGAGGTTAATGCTAACTATGCTGATTAAATAGATAAAAAAACAATCTAAAAAGCGATCGCCTTATCTTAGAGCGATCGCTTTTTTTTTGGTATTTTTACTTAAATCAAAATGTTAAAAATATAAATTTACTTAAACTACATTAAAAAGAGTTCAATCTATATTAATTGTTTATATTATTTTTTAGTATATTTATCAATTACATTCATATTTAAAATTGCTAAATTAGATATGTAGTAACTAGAAAGAATTTTGTTTTTTAGGGATTTTATTATAATTACAAATTAAATTATGCAAAAGTTAATTTATATCACGGTCGCTTTTTTGACTTTAACTATTCCTGTTAGAAGCTTTGCTAATGAATCAATAGATTCTCAAGAGTTCAAATATTTAGTTTGTAGCTATATACAAGATAGTGAAAGTATTGATGATGCCATCGATCAAATTGATTTAATTGCTGATGAATTAGATCTAAATGATTCTCAAGAAGAAATTATTGATGAAATTTACCAAGGAGAATTAACCCCAGATAACTATTGTTCTGGACTAGAATTTTGATAAATCACAGATTGATTTAAAGCCTGAAAATATCAAAAATACTATTCATTTTTGATATCAATATAAATTAAAAATTATTTTAGGAAAATCAAACTCACCAATCAATATAATTGTTTGAATTTAAAAAATGAAAAAAATTAATATTTTTAAAAAGCTCTCTGCTATTTTAGCTTTAGCTAGTCTTACTTCGACTATTTTGCCTCAAAAAGTTATAGCCAGTAGCAATAAAACCCCTGTAAGCGTGGAACTTTTTCTTTCTGTTGATGTTTCTGGTAGTGTCAATGCTACAGAATATAAATTGCAGAAACAAGGTTATATTGATGCTTTTAATGATGCCGAAGTCATTGCCGCTATTGAAAGTCTTCCAGACGGTATGGCAGTAGCAATTGAAACTTGGTCTAGTAGCATTAAAAAAACGAGTAAATGGTATTTAATTAAAGATGCAGGAGATGCGGCTAAATTTGTCAAAGCTATTAAAAAGACATTAAATGCCAAAAGTGGTGGAGGTGGTACTGATGTTACCAGAGCTATTAATTCAGCTACAGATAAGATTTTAAATAATCAATATGAAGGAGAAGCGTTAGTAATTGATATATCAGGTGACGGTATTTCTAAAAATACATCTGTAGGAAATCCTAATTCCGATAAATATACTAATTATAAAAACCAGGTTAGAGAGTATCTCGATAATAATGGTCTGAGTGATATTCCCAACCTAGTTAACAAAAGTAGTTATACCTATTCTAGATATAAAAATGAATTTAAACATAATGACTATAAATGCAGTATAGGACAAGATATTAACAGCGATTACAGTGTCAAATGGAAAGTACCAATACAACATCTTTATTGTCCTCCTCTAGAAGAAGCTGTAGCAAATGCAGAAGACAACAACATTACAATTAACGGTCTTCCTATCAATGGTAGTGCTACTACCACAAGTGGTAAAACTTGGCGGGAAGCTGAAATTTCTAGCTATTATCAAAACCACATAATTACTAGTGATGGATTTATTCGTACTGCCAATGGCTTTAATGATTTTTCTAGGGCAATTAAAGAAAAGTTAAAATGTGAAATTACTGGAATAGCTTGTCCTTACGCAGACTAGAACATACTTGTCAAAAATATATAAAAAAAGCGATGCAACGCGTTGCATCGCTTTCTTATTACTTATTACTTATTACTTATTACTTATTACTAAGGATTCAGGATCGGGAATTATGGTGCGATCGCCACAATAAGACGGGTTAAAAGCTGCTTGAATGGAGTAGTCATAGTCTATTTCGGGATGAAAGTAGGAACTGTACAAAAAAGCATATTTTAAAGCTGCAACGGGTTCTTTTTTGATATTTTCGCCGATGTGTTTGCTAATCAAACAGACTTTTTCGTTAGGTTGAATGCGATTGATAAATTCTGCTTTTATTCCTGAGTTTAGATATTTGTCTAGGGTAATAAAAGATGGTTTGGCATAAAATCTACCTGCTCTAGTTAAAACGATTATCAAGAAAATAATATAAATTAATCCCACATATTTTGGTTGCAACCATCGTCCGAGTAATTCTCTATTTTTAGGCAAAGAAATTAAATATAGATTGAGAGACACCAAACAAATCATCCAATACATAAAGTATCTCAATTCGTGGGACTGAGGAAAGTTGATTGGTACAATCGACATAGCGATCGCCGTCAATAAAGCTACTTTGGCTTCTCTGGAAGTAGGATTTTTCTGGGATCTATTAATAATTGCTTCCCTAATAGTTAGTGCGATTAACAACAAGAAATTAAACACTACATAAATGCCCCAAAAACCACCTCTGCGACTGCGAGTATAGTCTTCACTCCATTGATCTGCCGTCCACATTCGAGGAGCATTTATTTCTAATACAGATTTAAGCCAATTTATCTGACGATTCCCTCCTTCGTAGGCTTCGGGACTCAGTTTGTGGTTGAGAACTATACCAGCAATCTCTATTTTGATCGGATATAAAGGATTTTGGTAGAGGACGGTGTTTTTTACGGGAGTAGCAAAAATAATAATACTTGCTAGTAAAGTAAGGGGAATAATTTTGGTTAGTTTTACTGGAAACTTTTGCTGCCAATTAAGCCAGATTAATCTAATACCAGCGAAAATTAAAATAACCAATACTAAAGGTTGCAATTGAGTTTTAGTATTAGCTGCGATCGCAGCACCAATAAAGGCGATCGCTAATTTTTTGAGATGGGGTAATTGCCGATTTTTATAAAAGCTGTAGGTCATCATTACCAGCATCGATGTGCCGACGTTTCCGAGAAGATCGACAAAACTGGTAGTGACATGAGTTAAGACTAGGGGAATAGAAAGTAAAGCGATCGCCGATAAATATAGAGGAACTTTAAAATAACTCCTCAAAAAGAAAAAATATCCCACAATCGAGCAAAAACTGACTAAGTTTGTCGATTGAATTCTTCCTGTAATGCGCCAAAATATACCCTGAAGAAAATGAGCTAATAAGGGAAAACCATCGAAACGGGGTTCAAACCACTTTTCATCGCCAATAAACATTTCTTGGGGTACAATTCCTCCCAACCTAGCAGCAAAAGGAAGATGATACCAACCAGGATCGTAGTGATTGTCGATATCTAGAATTGTTTTTAAAAAGAGAGAAACTACTAAAGTTAAAACAATCAAAGATAAGACTGTTTCTATGCCTATTTTGGTTTGTCTTAGCTGTTTAATGTATCGTTTGCTTGCAGGATTCAACATTAGGAATCTTGAAAAGTTAATAAGGAGTAATTAAGAATTGATTATTGATTTTGTTTAGAAGTAAATAAGGCAAATCTTTCCCTGGAAGAAACTACGGCAAATACTGCCAAAATAATTACTACTGCGACGACATAAAGAAATCTTTGCATCAAAGCAAACTGTACTGCTACATCTTTTAAAACATCGAAGAAACCCAATAAACCAATCCAGCTAAATTCCATAAAACCCAAGTTAGCTGGGGTAAAACTTAAAAGCATGGCTAATTGAACGATGGGAGAAATAAAAGCGATCGCCCAAAGCTTGATTTTGAAACCTCCAGCCATAGCAATTAAGATTCCTCGAACGATCCAGACGGCGTAACGCACTACAGAAATCCAATAAAGGTATAGAGTAAAATTTTTCCCTAGGATTGAATCTTTGCTAGTAGTAATGTTAGCAACATCTGTTTTATTTTTGTTTTTTCGTTGTTTTACCCAGGTGAGTGCTTGAATTAGTCGAGTAATTAAAGAACGATGCCAGCGATTGATAATAAAATGAGTCAGAATTATCGTAGCAATCCAAATAAATATTGCTACCCCTAAAGAGACAGAGCCCAAAACATATAATAAAGAAGTGGGGAATAGTAAGAGGGGAATTAAAAGATTGAAAAACTGATCGTAGATAACCGATAAGAAGCCTTTAGAAAAAGAACTAATTTTGTGGACTCTCAAGGCTATATTCTGCACCATGACCATCCCCACATATTGAGGCATAAACTGCATGGTTAGAGAACCTAAAGTAGTATAAAACAAATAAAATTTTAGAGGTTGATAGTTATCTGGAGTTAGTTTTTGCGTTACCAATCCCCACTTATAAGCAGTTAATACGGTATGAATAATTAAGGTAGCGATTGCCAATCCTGCCAGTAATGGATTTAAGCTATAAAAACTAGCAACAATTTCTTCAATATCTACTTCGGTAAATCTCAGAATTAGCCATACTAAGACAAACCCTACAGCCAGAGATAATACGCTGGAAACAATATTTTTTTTATTTAGCATTTATGGTTAAATATTTATCGCTTATTGGTTGCTACCGATCGCAGATCGCCCAGCAATATTAGCCAGTTTATCGTAACCCCATTTACTCACAAAATCGATCCCAGTTAATTTTGAGATTCCATCTACTTGAGATTGGTATTTTTCCATTAACTGTAGTTTAATTTCTTCGGGCATACTTACTTTTGGTGCTTGATGCCAGAGGAATTTTTCCACAATGTTATCGCGAATAAATTCGTTGAATTCTTGGGATAATAAATTTTTAGAAATATTTTTCAAGACTGGGTTATTGACTAGATTATTAATCCCTTTAAACTTAACTTCTTTGTTAGCATTAACTGTATTGTATTCGGGAGTAAAATCAGGATCTACTGCTAAAAACTCTAAGATTTCTCGATAAATTCTTTGATTATCTGACTTAAATTCTTCAAAAACTACAATTTTAATTTGCTCTGGGCTAAAGCGATCGTAATAGCGTTTCACTTGACGAGCATATTGAACTCGGCGATGGTAATAAAGATAGCTAGGGCTGGTTACTCTAGGACTAGAAACTCTCTCAGCTAGGCGATCTTTTTCTAAAGCCAAGGCAGTCAAAAAATCAGGTTCGTTCTCTTCAGTAAATTTAACGTAATGACTGTGAAGAGAATAGAGAAACTTAGCAGGTTCTCGCAAGATAATGATTATTTTGGCATCGGGATTAAAGTTATAGATTTTTTCTGCTGCTACTTGAGAATAAAGATAGTTGGTAGATGATTCTCCTATAACTTTGGCATCTTCTGCCCCAGCAAACAATTGTAGATATGCAGACTCGCTTCTAAAATCAAAAAAACGTTTTTTGCCATAAGCGCGATCGCTTTCTAAATGGAAATCAGAACAAAAAAAATGGGGTTCTTTGATACTAGACATATAAATTTCTGGATGTTGCCCCAGAAATTGATGCAAAGCAGTCGTTCCAGATTTTGGTTGCCCGACAATAAATAAATTAGGCTTCATAGATCCCAGAGGATAAAAATAATAATCAGCTTAAGTTTGAGTTTGTAGTTTTGCTTTGAGTCGAACGGATATACGCTCGATAATACGAGAATCCTGCCAATATCTACGCCAGCCAGTTGGTCCTAGAGTTAAAAAACTTACTCCTAATTTGAGAAGATTAGCAGATTCTCCATGTACCATTGCAGCTAGGGTTGTATTGACTTCCGTTGAGAAAAATGCCACTTTTGCTACTTCGCTTTTTTCTCGGACATGGAGGTGATTGTGAACTACCAAACGCATCTGTTGGCGAAATTCGGCAATACTAGAACTCCTACGGATTGTTTGGGAGTCGCCATGTACCCTAAAAGCAGCTAGAGGCTTGGGAATATAGTAGGTATCTCCTCGCGAAGCTAGTTTGAGCCAAAAGTCCCAATCGGCTGTGTACCACAATTCGCTGTTTAATACTCCTACATCTAATGCTGTTTGTCTTTTAAAAATAGGAGCAGGAATGGCAATAAAGTTTTGCACCAGTAGCTTTTCTTTCATCTCTGCTAAAGAGACGATCTTTTCTTGCTCGCCTAAAGGACATTGCCACAAGCCTAGGGGCTTACTGTTACTGTCGATAAATACCGCATCGTGAAGATAAAGAACAGCTGAAGAGCTTTTGGCGATCGCATTGCGGATATTTTGCAATCTTCTTTCTAGCCAAAGATCGTCTTGGTGGAGAAAACAAGCATATTCGCCTTTGGCTGCTGCTAAAGCATGGTTGGTATTGGCTACCCAATTACCCTGTCTGGCTTTGGTAATCAAATTAATATTTAGCAAGTCTCGATAGCGATCGACAATTTCTAAAGTATTGTCTGTCGAACCATCATCAATAACCACACATTCGATTTCCCTATCTTGTTGTATTGCTACGGAATTTAATGCGTCAGCTAAATATTTACTCCCATTATAAGTAGGGATAATTACGGAAAGCCAAGGCTGTTTTTCGTTTAACATTTTATCGTTTATCATTTGGCTTTGCTGAATTTAGATATGACCATAGGGTTTGTATTTCTCGAAGATTGCGATCGCCTTATCGTTTTAATCCTAAAATACTTAAGAAAAAGCTAGAGAAAATTGTTTGAATACCCAAAGCCAGACAAGTTACCCCAGGAATTACAATAGGCATTGTTTCGGTTGGATTGAGAGAGCCAAAGTCGTTTTGTCCCCAAATACCAAAAGCGTATATTGAAGCAGCAGTACCTGCAATCAATAGTAAACAACCAGAAATCAAACCTGTTTCGAGATTGAGATATTTAAAAAGTCGATTCAAACGTCTATCTTCAGGTAACAATCCTTCACCGATACCAAACACTTTGGTAAAGAGGGCAAACATCACAATTTGGAAGCCAATGGTCATAGCGGTAGAAGAATAAAGCAGACTATGGACTTTAGGACTGGGTAGTAAAGATAGAGTAGCCAGTAAACCAGCTACAATGAGGAATATTCCAGGGTAGAAAAACAACCAACGGGGACTATACATTAACAAGAAACGTAGATGTCTCCAGCCATCGCGCCAAGTATTGAGATGGGGAGGACGACTGCGACCATCGGGAGATAAAGTAGTAGGAACTTCAGCAATTTGCATTTTATGCAGAGTAGCTTTAACTACCATCTCACTGGCAAATTCCATTCCTGTAGTTTGTAATTCTAAAGAGGAAATTGCATCCTTGCGAAAACCCCTCAAGCCACAATGAAAATCATTACAAGGACTACCAAATAGTAGTTTACCAATGCCTGTCAATACGGGATTGCCTAAGTAACGGTGTAAAAAGGGCATCGCACCAGATTCGATACCACCTTGGAAGCGGTTACCCATAACTAAATCGTAGCCATTACGAAGTTTCTTAATAAAAGGATTCAGGTTGCTAAAATCGTAGCTATCATCTGCATCTCCCATGATGATATAAGTGCCTTTAGCTGCCTCTATACCACCTTTTAAGGCACTACCATAACCTTTTGCTGGAACGTTAACAACTCTGGCATTCAATTTTCTGGCAATTTCTTGAGAGCCGTCAGTACTACCGTTGTCAGCAATAATCACTTCACCTGCCAGATCGTTTTCAGCGATAAACCATTGAGCCTTTTTGATGCAGGTTTCAAGAGTTTCCGCTTCATTGAGACAAGGCATAATAATCGAGACTTCGAGAGCGTTATCTCTCTCTAATCGGTTTATACGTCTATTGATTGGCGTTTCTCTGGCACTGATGTTACCCAACATAATCGATCCTCTTCAATAATTTAGTTAAAAGTTCTGACTCAATATTTGTATCTGTAGCTACTTCTCTTTTTCATTCGCTTGAATTAATAGCTAAACTAAAAAAAATAAAATATGCGATAAGCAATAACCTCAAGCAAAGAAATTACGAAAACTATTTTTTGTAAAATATTGCTTTTTCTAGGGTTGGTCGAAAATAGTTACTTTGTCAGCAATTCCCTACTATTTTTTATCTAAAGTTAATTGCTAACAGTACTATCGCTTTCTTTACTTTTTGAGCTTGATAAAAAAGACAATTTTAAAAATAAATTGATGCTGTTTCAGGGCAATACCTCATACCAGAAAAGTTATAAAAAAATAGTTAATAATTTAATATATTAAGCTTACATTAAGAAAATACTCGATTTCTGTAAAAGTCTGGTGAATGCAATCAACAATAAAATAACAAATATAAATGGAAATAAATAGATTTTAGTTAACTGTATGCAATTCCAGCAAAAATTAGCCATCTTCTTCTTGTTTTGCACGGTTATAATTCTAACGGCTATTTCGACAAGCATTCATCTGTTAGCCGAATCTTGGTGGTTTGAGACAGTAGGCTATGAGTCAGTCTTTTGGCAGCGTCTGATGTGGCAGATGGTTATCTGGAGTAGTACTTTTATCATTTTTGCTGGGTTTTTGAGTTTTAACTATTGGCTGGCATTAAAGCTGACGGGCGATCGCTCATTTAGATTCTTAGAATCTAGTCCTTTAGAGCCTTATACGCCAAAGATAGCCAATTATCTGGCTTTTTTATTGATTTTCTTGATTTCTTTAACTATTGCTAGTCTTAGTGGAGAAAATTGGGATATTATTTTAAAATTCTTTCATGGTAGTCAATTTGAAGTTATTGACCCTATATATCAACAAGATTTGGGCTTTTATTTATTTCGCCTACCCCTATTAGATAATTTAGAAAATTGGTTTCTAATTCTATTAATTTCAGGATTAGTCATATCAGTATTGGTTTATATTTTTAAAGGAATTCTACTTTTTGACTGGCGATGGAGGAGTCTTTTAATCGAACCTAAATGGCAAAAATTATTAACAAAGCCGATCAAAACTCATCTTAGTTTTTTACTGGCTGCGATCGCTTTGGATATTGCCGTCGATTTTTGGTTGGAGCGTTACGAACTCCTCTATTCTTCCGCAGGAGTGGTGTGGGGTGCGGACTATACCGACAGTCACGCCCGTCTATTTGGTTTTTGGGTGATGATTGTCGCTTCTGTATTATTAGGCATCTGGCTAATTGTTGCTACCTGGTGGAATGAGTTAACCTTACCCGTTTACGGTATTGGTATCTATGCCATAGTTTTAATTCTGTTTAACGGTACTCTTCCTCCGCTACAGCAGCGTTTTATCGTCGAACCCAACGAATTAGCTAAGGAAATGCCCTATATTAAACATAATATTCAGTTTACACAACAAGCCTACGGATTGGATGCGATCGAAACAAAAGATTACCAACTAGCCGATACTCCTAACCCCAATCTGATTGCAGATAATCGAGAAACTATTGATAATATTCGTCTCTGGGACTATCGACCTTTATTGAGTACCTATCGACAGCTACAAGAAATCCGTTTCTATTACAAATTCCTCGATGTTGATGTAGACCGTTACCAGCTCAACGGAGATTACCGTCAGGTAATGCTTTCTCCCAGAGAATTCGACTATGGAGAAGTACCCCGAACGGCTCGAACTTGGGTCAACCGCCGTCTAAAATACACTCACGGTTACGGCTTGGTTATGAATCCCGTTAATGAAGTCACAGAAGATGGCTTGCCAGTTCTATTTATTAAAAATATTCCCCCAGTTTCCCAAACAGATCTAACTATCGAAGAACCTGCAATTTATTATGGGGAATTAACGAAAGACTATATCTACACTGGGATGGATACTCCTGAATTTGACTACCCTCGTGGCGATGAAAATGCCTTTATCAAATACGATGGTTTGGGAGGAGTAGCGATCGATAGTTGGTGGCGCAGATTGGTATATGCCTACGATTTTGGTAGCCTGAAAATTCTAACTTCCAATTACTTTACTCCCAATTCCCGCATTCATTATTATCGACAAATATCCCAGCGAGTTAGTCACGTCGCACCTTTTCTCAAATTTGACAGCGATCCTTATATAGTAGTTGTCAATGGTAGATTGAAATGGATTATTGATGCTTACACCACTAGCAACCGCTATCCCTATGCCGAAGCCGTAGCCCAGGAACATCAAACCAAACTAATTAAGCAAAAAAACATCAACTACGTCCGCAACCCCGTTAAAGTTGTCGTCGATGCCAAAGATGGCACGATGGATTTCTATGTCGTAGACGAAAACGAACCAGTCTTAGCTACCTACCGTAAAATCTTCCCCAATCTATTTCAACCCCAAGATACCATTCCTCCAGAAATTAAGGCTCATTTCCGCTATCCCCAAGATCTGTTTGAAATTCAAGCAAAAATGTACTTGAGCTACCATATGGAAGATCCTCAAGTCTTTTACAATCGAGAAGATGATTGGCGTTTTGCTACCGAACTATACGACGGCACACAACAAGAAGTAGAACCAGACTATCTTATTCTCAAATTACCAGGAGAAATAAAACCAGAATTCTCTCTAGTTTTACCTTTTACTCCGATCAATCGAGATAATACTATTGCCTGGATGGCTGCCCGTTCTGATGGAGAAAATTATGGCAAACTAAGACTATACGATTTTCCCAAACAAGAATTGGTTTATGGCACATTCCAAATAGAAGCCAGAATCGATCAAAACCCAGAAATTGCCGAACAAATAACCTTGTGGAGTCAAAGGGGTTCGAGAGTGATTAGAGGAGATATTTTAGTTATTCCTTTAGATGGTTCTTTACTCTACGTCCAATCTCTCTATCTCCGCGCCAAAAAAGGAGAATTACCCGAACTTGCCCGCATTATCGTAGCTTATGACAAAGAAATTGTGATGACTCCCAGTTTAGAGCAATCTTTGGCATTGGTTGCGGGTAATAATAATCTCGATCTACCCCCACTGATTAATTCTGGAGACAAAAGATCGGCTTTAGAATTATATCAAAAAGCCCAACAAGCTCTGCAACGAGGTAATTGGATTGAATACGGACAATATCAACAACAATTACAGGATTTATTGGAAAGTTTTTGATTATTTTTAATTTGGTAAATGAGAAACATATTGCCAAAAATAAATTCTCACTAAGGTTATATGAAATCTAAAAAAGAATGCTACATATAGTTTTTATAGGTCAGGAGTCAGAGGTCAGAGGTCAGGGGTGCAGGGGAGAATAATTAACAACCCCGAACTAACAACATTATTTGTAGCAAACATTTAAGTATTTCATATTAGATTAAAGGAAAAGCAAAATAAGCAATCCCTTCTGAGGGTCTTGCACGCTTTTGGTGATCCAAGAATCAGGCGATCGCTACTGGTTAAAATGTCAATAAAAGAAGATTTTGTGAGTAAATAGAATGAAACCTAAAAAAGCGGTTATTTATGTCAGAAAAC
>NZ_JBZNBU010000017.1:0-24633 GCF_058530065.1 Waterburya sp.
ATACTCCTATTGGACCTGCTGCTACAGTAGCTTTGATTGGCGATGCCAAACAGATGAATTCTAATTGGGTGCGGGGCTGTTATTTTAAAAATTATGGTGCTTCCTTAATGCTTGGAGTAGGAGTCGCCCTTCCAGTCTTAACCGAGCAAGTAATCCATAATTGCGCTGCGGGCGATCGCGATATTGTTGCGCCCGTGATTGACTTTTCTATCCCCCGTCGAGTCCGCCCTACCTTTGGTTTAGTTAGCTACGGACAATTACAAACGGGTCGAGTCACTATTGATGGTAAATCCGTTAGAGTTGCCCCTTTAGCTAGTAGAAGGCGATCGCTTCAAGTTGCTATAGAGTTAAAACAATGGATCGAGCAAGGTAAATTTACTCTAACTAAACCCGTAGCTTCCCTACCAAGCGATCGCTCTTTTATTCCTCAAGATACTAATACATCCACTATTTCTTTGGAGTGAACAATAGCTTCAGTTCTTTAATTTAAAATTAATTGCTGACGATGAACTTTGAGTAATTGAAACTCAATTTTAGCTACCCGTTCCAACATATAAATTAAGTTATCTGGAGATAGATTAGTACCATCATTACGACAGCTACCAGTAAAGCGAATTACTGCAATGTTATTGTCTTTAGCTTCAGATTCTAAAGCAAGAGAGAACAGGCGATCGCGTAGGTTAATTTGCTTTTTATTCCCTTTTTTAGTGAATTTTTCCCAGATTATTTCCGAACTATTGTTAATAGCATCAATCCATTGTTGCCAAGTAGGATTGTCATTAGTTTGAACGGTAATTAAGTATTCTGAACGATCCATAATTCGGCTGGCATTGAGGGATTTGAGTTCGATTTCTTCTACCTTGTAGATAGGAATATTATTAGGAAGTTGAGCAGCCAAGCGATCGCGGAATTCCTCTACATCCATCTTTTCTGTTAATTCAAAATCAACGATTTCACCGTTACTAGTAATACCCAAAGACAAAGCACTAGCGATGGAAATTTTCGGGCTAGGGTGATAACCGCCAGTAAAAGAAATAGGTAAGGCTGCACGACGCACGGCGCGATCGAAGAGACGAACTAAATCTAGGTGACTGATTAAGCTCATTTCTTCTACTTTGCCAAACCACATTCTCAGTTTTTGGGCTTTAGTTTGGTTGGGTTTAAAGTGTCCCTCAAAGCTAGGAATTTCTGGGGGTTGGACGACAATATTGTGTCCGAAATCAGTACCGCAAACACCACAACTAGAACAACCATCAAAAGCACAGTCGGGTACGGTAGCCGCTTCTAAAGCTCTTGCCAGGTCATCTTTTAACCATTGTTTGTCAATTCCCGTATTCAAATGATCCCAAGGTAATGGTGCATCTGTAGGGGCGATTGACCAATCGCCCTTACTTAAATCTGATGATGATTGATTATCAAATACGTTCCACTCGCCATTTTCCACTAGGCGATATTTCCAAGTAAGATCTGCTTCGGCGATCGCTTGTTCCCAAGCACCATAAGCTTTATCTAGGTTTTCCCACCAAGAATCCATTCCCGCGCCCAATTCCCAAGCCCGTTTGACTACAGCAGAGAGACGACGATCGCCCCGACCGACAAAGTCTTCCATTGCCGAAATACGAACATCGGTATAGTTGACCTTAACCCCTCGGATACGGCGAAATTCTTCTTTGAGTAGTTCTTGCTTGCGCAGAAATTCTTTAGTAGATACGGAGTGCCACTGAAAGGGAGTGTGGGGTTTGGGGGTAAAATTGGAGATAGTGATGTTAAAGTTGAGTCTTTTGTTGCTTAATTGGCTGCATTCGCGACGCAACCATCTAACAGTGTCGGCAATACCAATCACATCGACATCGGTTTCCCCTGGCAAGCCAATCATGAAGTAGAGTTTGACTTTATTCCAGCCTCGTTTGACTGCGGTTTGAATGCCCCGCAATAGTTCTTCGTTAGTTAGCCCTTTGTTAATCACATCCCGCATTCTTTGAGTACCAGCTTCGGGTGCAAAAGTTAAACCAGATTGACGCAAACCCCCAACAATATCGGCAATATTATCATCGAAACGATCTACCCTTTGACTGGGAAGAGAGAGGGAAATATTTTCATCTTTGAGACGGTTTTTAATTTCCATCCCTACTGCGGGTAAAGCCAGGTAGTCGGAACAACTGAGAGAGAGTAAGGAAAATTCGTTGTAACCAGTAGCGCGCATTCCTTTTTCGATCGCGTCTACTACCTTTTCTGGTTCGACATCCGTAGCAGGGCGAGTCAGCATTCCTGGCTGACAGAAACGACAACCGCGAGTACAACCCCTTCTAATTTCTACGGTCAGGCGATCGTGTACGGTTTCCACATAGGGTACTAAGCCGATGGAATAGGCGGGAATGGGAGTAGCCACCCGACGCAATACGCGCTTAGGAACATCAGGATTTAGGGGATGTGTAGAGCCATCTTCAGCCATTTCATAAAATCTCGGCACGTATACCCCAGGCACTTGAGCTAAATCTAGTAATAACTCTGCTTTACTAAGTCCTGCTGCTTTGCTTTCTTTAATGATTAAGCCAATTTCGGGTAATAATTCTTCTCCATCTCCCAACGCAATAAAATCAAAAAAATCGGCGTAGGGTTCGGGGTTAGAAGTAGCGGTTTGTCCCCCTGCAAAAATTAAAGGATAGTCCCCTGTTTCCCTTTCTTGCCAAGTTAAAGGAATGTGCGCCAAACTCAGCATTTCTAAAATATTAGTCGCCCCCAGTTCGTAACTGAGACTAAAGCCTAAAATATCAAAATCTTGTAGAGATCGCTTGGATTCTAAAGCAAACAAGGGAGTATTAGTTTCTCTTAACTTAGCTGAAAGATCGGCAGCGGGGAGATAAGTGCGATCGCATAATTGTTGCGGTTGGGCGTTGATTATATTGTAAAGAATAATATGACCCAAGTTAGAAGCTCCCACTTCATAGACTTCGGGGTAAGTAAGCACCCACCGCACTTCGGCATCGTTCCAGGGCTTATGGATTGCGCCTAATTCGTTACCCAAATATCTAGCTGGTTTGAGTATATCTGAAGTAATTGGGTTATCACTTGCTAGAGTCAAAGCTTATATCTCCTTATAACAATGCTTTTATCCGATCTGTATTAATTACTATAACTTTTCTTAGTTGTTAGTTTTTAGTTATTAGTCGTTAGTTATCTTTCTCTCAAGAGCGAGTGCGATCGCTTGAAGGTTTTTTTGTGCTTTAAAACAATAAGGTTAAGAATCAACATCAGAGTCCAACATTTCACCTTTTCTTTGTAACCATAAAGCTTAAAGTCTAGTGCTTGAGATGAGTAACTGAGTATATCGATGCGTCAAATACAGCTTACGCGCAAAGCAATTAAAGATTTACAAAGATTGCAGTCAAAAGACTCGATTAAGATTCCCGAACGACTATTTTGGAGTTTAGCTGAAACGGGGGAAGGAGAACAATTCTCGTACACGAAACATCTTAGTGGGTATGCTAATTTATGGCGCTCGCGCCTAGATTTTGCAGGGGGTACATCTCTTAGACTGATTTGGACTGAAAATCCTGAAGATAGTTCGATCCGCTTTTTATATGTTGCCCCCCGCAACGATCGCACCTATGAGCTAGACCTTAATAGTTTACCTCGCGAACCTGCCTATAGTTGGAATGGAGAAATGGGAGTGGCATGGTCTTTATTTTTGAACGGGCAATATAAAACTAGTCCGATACTCACTCAAGATCGACGTAAAACCAGCAATAAGGTGGGCGATCGCAAGAGCTATAGTACTTATGGTGCAAACGAACATATTGGCTTTTTTGCCCACATCACCCAAAGTCCACGTATTAAAGCCGAGTGGTGGGATCGGGAGTTTAACCAACGCCGTAAATTATCTCGTTCTAAAATTGCCGATCTACTCCGCCAAAAATGGGAAAGAAACTCCATCAACTATCCCACTCAAGATCGGTTTGGTACTGTCTTAATTATTGACGAATCTCAAGATTATCTTTTAGGAGAATTAAATGCGATTAAAGCTCTTTGTCGAAGTTGGCATCAAGCCCAGCATCTTACTCATTTATGGCTGCTGGGAGATCTAAATCAAAGAATAATGCCTGTTGACTTTGACTGGGGTGCGTTGAAATTAGTTCGTCCTGAAGAACCAGGATGGAAATGCTTGCGTAACTCTAGTAATATCTTGAAATTTAGCAATCTTTTCCTGACTCCCGTTCGAGAAATTTCTCAGAAAAATAAGACCAGATCTCCCTATCAACCTACCGATCCAGATAAATCTTATGAAATAGGGGAACGGGTTAAATTGTTAACCTATCCATCCCTTGCCGATGCAGAAACTTTTCTCGAACAATTATCTCAATCTCTAGGTTCTAAACTTAAAGAAGTAGAAAAAAGCCACTCCTTAACTTATAAACTAGCTAGTCGGGTCAAAATTCTTCAATCGGAAATCTATCAATCCCAATATAGCGATCGCTTGGAGTTTTTGAACGTTCATCAAGTCAAAGGTAGAGAATTCGACTCTTGCATTGTCTTTAATGTCTTGGGATGTGATGCCAACCCCCCTACATCGGAAGATTGGTGGCAATGGTACACTCTCTTAACTAGAACGCGATCGCGCTTGATGGTAATTGCAACCTACGAGCAATACGATCTGCTATTGAAATATATTCCCGATCTGGTTTCTGAGTGCGATCGGATCGATTGTCCCACTCCTGAGTCGATTGAGTCGGAAATTAAATGGATTCAAGAAGAAAGTAACGATCTAGAATTTTCTGGGCGCGAAGCAGATCTAGTCAAACGTTATCTCTGCGAAGCAGTTCAAACTCAAGATAAACCCTTAATTTATTGGGATACCTACGAAGTTTTAGAACGCACGAATATTAAAGGACAAGAACGCACCAATCTGGAGGAAGAAATGATTTTAGATTTAAAAAAATACGATTCTCAAGTTTTATTATCGGAAATTAAAGTATTGGAGGCAGAGAAAGTAAATCCCTCGATCTGTAGTCTTATTTTGCGAGCTTTAGACCGATATTGGGATGCGACAGGTAAAATCATCGCATTTTTGCAACAAGATAATCCAGCCGAATATCAAAGAATTGTGGAAGCAGTTGCTCAATCTCTGGAATCTCATAACTTAATTGTCGAAGCAGCACGAATCAGATTTCAAAGGCTCGATATACCCTATCCCGATCGCTTTCCTTTGCCAGAAATTGCTACAGTTAAAGGGGATCTTTTTATAGCTTTGACCAATATTTTTAAATCTAGATTTCCTAAATAATTGGCAACATTCCGAACAGTATGAGCAAGTCTAGTGATTCTGATGTCTTAATTGCCTTAGCAGAACTTGAAGCCATGATTAATCGTGGTATTGCCAAGGTTGATGGTTTACTTCAAGAAGCCTGGGATAATCAGGATCTCAAGCAAATTCAGCAAGAAATAAGTCAAGCTCGACAAGAACTAGAAAAAGCTGGCATTGTTTTAGAGGAAAATCAAAATCGATCTACCCTAACTCTTCAAGAACTTCATGCACTAGAAGATAGTGCGTCAAAGCAAAAGGATCTATTAGAAAGAACTCATCAGGTAAGTATTAATTTATATTCTGACTTGAAATCCGAAGCAGAAAAAGGACGAGATTGTTTGAATTCCCTAGTGGTTTCGATAAAAGAGTCCGAACAATACAAAACACAATTCCACGAAGCTATTCAACGCATAGAAGTAGCGGAAAATATACTTGCTGAGATCGATCGCAAATACGATTTTTTGCTCGAAGTTTGGGATAATCTGACAGAAATAAAAAATTCTATCGGTGGCTATGATTCTCTTAAAGATTTAGTCACCTCGATTCGGGAAGCAACCGAAAAACTTCAGGAAAAACAAGATCTAGCTCAAAATGCGATCGACGCACAAATTAAACCTCTCAAATATCAAATAGATCTGCTCAATAATTCGATTACCTCAATTAGAGAAGCTAATCAAAGACTTCAGTCAGAACAAAGACTGACTCAAATGAAAATTGACGCACAAATTGAACCTCTCAAACGTCAGCTAGATCGACTCATCCAAGCACAGTGTACTCCTTGGTGGTTGCCCAGTAATTGGTGGTGGAAAAAAAGAATTAGTTTTACGGCAAAACCTTTTAGACAACTGAAAAAATAGTTAAAAGGGCGACAATTTTTGATTAATCTATTTATCGTCGAGCGCCATTTTTAATGGTGCTGCCAATTCCCTGAATAATTCCCTTACCAATTAAACCCAAACCTTTGCCAATTACTTGAGTTAAAACAAAAACTACTCCACTGCCAGCTAAAGCAATAAATTTGCGTACTAGGGGGGCAACTGCATCGCGAAATTCGATAATAATGGTAGTCAACCAAGGGATTCCTGTTAATCGTTCTAATTCTAGTTGTCGGGGTGCGTAGACATATAAAGATCTAATTCTGCCCCCATCTAAAATATAAAGGCGATAGCGACTTTCAAAAATGTTTTGGGGGCGATCGATATATTTTGCTTGGCGATATTTCCAAGATAGTTGGTTACGAAAACGGGCAATACTGCGATCGCTTTTGTATTCGGATCTATATAGTTGGTATTTGAGTTTTTCTAGGTTATAGAAGTTATTTAAAATTATTTGTACCGTAGCATTGGCTAGATGAATAATCAGGTTATGGAGTAAAAATTCAATCCGAGTCACAACTTCAGGATCGTCGGAGGAATAGTTAATGTTGTCTACAGTAAAACCAGGTTGACCTAAGAGATATTCTAAAAGTTCTGGAATGCCGTAAATACCAGCGAAAATATTATTGTTAATCTCAAGAAAATCGAGATTGATAATCAAGTCTAGTCTTTCTGTTTCTTCTGGAGTTAATGCACCACCAAATTCTGTCAAAAAACTTTTAACAGTCCAAGACCAAAGAGACTTTAAATATTCTGTGTAGTTGCGTTCTATAGTATCGGCGATCGCAATTTGGTCTACAGTATCCGCCAGACGTTTAATAATTAGATGGCACAGTTTTTTTTGGACATGAGGTTGTAGGATATCGATTTCTAATAAAAAATCAGTCTTATTCAGCAAACCCAATTGAATCTCAGTCACGACTCTTTCAAAAATAGCTTGATTGGCAGAATCAACAAATACAGGTAAAGGATTTAATTCTGTAGAACTGGCTAAGATTAATTCCCCTTTATCCGACTGCTCGATCTCAGCTTGTTCTTCGGGTAAATTAACTTCTTCGGCTACCAAACGATTAGATAGCCAACGAGCAACTAATAATTCTCGTTTTCTGCCCACCAAAAACACCTTTTCCCAATCAGATAAATTGCGGTTTTTTAATTGCGCTTCTATTTCCCGCAAAGTTTCTTCCAGTTCGATTCTGCCCGACTGACTGATCCGCCCTAATGCTTTTTGCCACAGTTTGGGTGGAGTATGGTAGTTTTGCCAGTAAATATTCCCATAGGCTACCGTTTGCAAACCCTCAACAATGGTATTAATACTCGAAGTGCGATCGCAATAGCCTTTTATTCCCCAACTTCTGATTCTAGATAACTGTTTGGCAGATAAATTACTAGGAGTTAAAACAAAAATTGGTAGCTGGGGATATAGTTCCCCCAATCGCTGGCAAAACTCCAGGCTATTACTATCGTCAATACCAATAACTAAAACATTTAACACCAATCCGCGAGTCAGAACGCGAAAAGTATCGTTACTCGCATCTCCCTCTCCCACAATGGCAAAATCCCCATAACTGGCGATCGCAGTACGCAAACCCAAACGAAAAATAGCGTCGCGATCGACAATAAATAGTTTAATCTTGTCCTTACTGATTTTAGTCATTAGTTGTTAGTAATTAATACTCAAACTCCAGTCCTAAAGCGGTATAATAAATTTTTCCTCTACTAATATACTGTGCGTGTCTGAATCTTTAAGCGATCGCTATTTTGCTCTCATCGACCAAATTGTCGAACTCACTTTAAAAGGAAAAATTAGCTCCTTTGAGCGAGTTTACAGGATGCTGGTGGAAAATATCGAACCTGGTACGGGAGAAATCTTAGAACGGTGTTTGCAAAGTCGCCTTGAAACTACTACCGCCCAACTAGATACCAAACTCAAAGCAGCCAGAGTCTTAAGAGCATTACAGACTATCGAAAAACAGTGGTTGCGCTGGCAAGCAGAAAACCAAGTCGATGCGGGTATTTCCGAGATTGCCAAAGATATTTTAGAAGCAGAACCAGAAGATTATTTCTTGGCATTGGTCGATGCGATCGATTCCAATCAAGATGAGCCTCTGGGTTTTGATGAGTTAAAAAAGCTAGCTGAAAGTTTTCAGAAGGCAGCAGAAAAACAAGAAAACCCGATTATTGCCGCCGATTGGCAACAACTATCGGTCGGAATTATGGCGGGATTAAACTCTTTTGCGGCTTTAGAAGAAGATTTAGTCAGTTGGATGTATGGTACTGGCAGCAACTTCTCAGGCTTTGGTGCAGAAAAACCCAACCCCTGGCGAGTTTGGGGACAAAAAGTATCTAGCCCCCTCTTAAAACAACTATTTCTGACTCTTTCACAACAGCAGTCTGCAAAAAACTTTGCTCAAATTGCCAGCAATCTCGAATTGAGAGCTTGGATTGAATTGGCTATTGTCTTGCAGTATTTAGAAAGAGGTTTGGTTGATTGGTACGACAAACAACCTTATAACTCAAAATTTGGTAAAGAACTTTCTTACAGTACAATGTTGACTTTCGCTTCTATCTGGAGTGAATTGTGGCAAGTATTTGCGATCGGTCAGCCTGCCTTAGCCGACGGTTGTTTTCTAATGATGCTGCAAATTTTACGGACTTTTGCCCAACGAGAAGACTTTCCTCTTTACAGTGGGGTGTTTGCCGATTTTTCGGGAGAATATTTACAGGATACTCTAGATTATTTCGACGAACCTTTAAAGCAAGTAGAAGGAACAGAAGAAAAAGCCCGCATCCTAACTTTATTAGGCTATTCCCAGCGAATTATTGGTAAATATCAAGAGTCGATTGTCTTTCACCAAGAAGCTTTAGAGATCGCGATCGCAGCAGACGATTATGCTTGTGAAATAGCCAACCTCAATCATCTCAGTCGGGCTAACGTTAACCTAAAAAACTACAAAGAAGCAGTCAACTATTCCCAAAGGGCTTTAATTGCCGCCCGACAGGTGGGAGATAAATTGGGGGAAGCCAATGCCTCGGTAAATTTAGGCTATGCCAAGGTATTTTCAGCTAGAGAATTAGAAAGCATCGATCCAGAAAACTACAGCGAAGCAATACGCTATCTCGAACAGGGAGTTGCTCTAGCGGAAAAACAACAAGACTTGCAAAGTCAATCTTTTGGTTACAGTAGTTTGGGTATTGCCTACGTAACTTTAGAACAACCGACTACTGCGATCGCAGCCCTAACTAAAGGAGCAGAATTAGCCCAATATTCTCGCGATGTCTATCTCCAAGGTTTGAGCTTTTCCTACTTAGCAGAAGCTTATTATAGTATTGAAGATCGTCCCTCAGCAATTACTTACGGTAGCCTGGGAATGTATCTACTCAATCAAATTAATTCTATCGAGTGGCGACAAGTAGCAGGATTATTGTCCATTTTGCAAGGACAAGTGGGAGGAGAAGAATTTCAACGTCTTCTTTCCCAAGGGCGAGCGCAAATCATTGGTCTGATTGGCGTTGATGGTTATGATTATCTGACTAAATTGCTAGAAGAATATCAGCAAAATTAACTATTTAATTTAGTTATCTATTGGGTAAGCTTATGGTTGACAAGCTATTAACTCCATCAAGTTGCAATCTAGAATTTCGATCCAAAGTCTAGCACCGCATTCCAATGGATTGCTCGGATCGTATACGATTCTGCTAGGAGTAGGGATTTCTAGCTTATGTAGATAGACTCTTTCCTTTGTTTCTTTTTGAGCTAGCAAAATTGGTGCTTCTCGATCGCACTTACTTTTTTTGATGTTGTTTCTGATTTTGTGACTGTTGATATTGGCGGTTATTTTCGAGATCTTTCTGAATATCTTCCAAGTCCCCGCTCGTCCCCTTTTTCCTGGGACAATTACAGGTATTCCTCTATAAAGAGGTATTAGCCAATACTTTCCTGTTTTGTAAGCTCCTTTAACTCTTCTTTCCTGTAATAATTGTCTCAGGCGACTGGAAGATATTTCTAAAAGTTTGGCTGCTTTAGTAGTATTGACGTACATTGAAATAAATATATCGAGTTTGACAGGTTTTTTTGTACTATAAAAAATCCCTTTAAGTATCTTACAAGAAAAAGCGTTACTCATAAAAAGTAACGCTTCAATCTAACTAATACTAAAAGTTATTAATCGTTCTAAGAACGACGAGAAATTACGGGGGCGGGAGTTGAAGATATAGAGCTAGAACGTCTTCTTTTTCTGGTAGCTCGAACGGGTTTCTTCTCTGGAGCTTGTAATAAAAATACTACTAGAGGGCGACTGCGTAATTCTCGATTCATCAAACGCTGCAAACCGCCTTCAATTTCTAAACGTACTTCCGTCCAATTGACATCTACTTCTCCATCTTTATTGGTAACAGTAAAATCATTCCAGCGATCGCTTAATATTCTTTCAACAGTTCTGACAACCAACTGCTGTAACAATGACTGTTCGACTGATGTCACTACACCTCGTAAATGTAGGGCTGGAGGAGCGACTAGTTTGCCCGAATTATCGATCGCCGTAGCTACGGTAACTACTCCATCTTCGGCTAGTTGCTGTCTTTCCTTCATCACGTCGTCTTGAACGATGCCCGCGCGATCGACCAACTCGATACCAGAGGGAACTTCTCCTGCTACTTGAATATTATCTTCTGTCAGTTCGATAATATTACCGTTTTTAATGATAACAATGTTTTCTTCGGGAATACCTACTGCTTTAGCCATGCCTGCGTGTTCGACTAACATTCTGTGTTCCCCGTGTACGGGAACAAAAAACTTAGGACGAGTTAGGTTGAGCATTAATTTGTGGTCTTCTCGCGATCCGTGTCCCGAAACGTGGATTCCTTGTCTGCGCCCATAAACTACATTCGCTCCCTGCATCATCAAGCGATCGATGGTGTTAACCACTGCGATCGTGTTGCCAGGAATGGGGTTGGCAGAAAAGACGATCGTATCTCCTTCTCTAACTCGAATTTGCCTGTGTTCTCCTTTAGAAATACGAGTCATTGCTGCTAAAGTCTCTCCTTGAGAGCCAGTACACAAGACTAAGACTTTATTGTCTGGCAAGCGATTGACCGATCGCAAGGGTTCAAAAATATCGTCGCGACATTGAATATAACCCAATTTTCTGGCATGAGCGATAACATTTAACATCGATCGCCCGACTACTGCTACTTTTCGTCCGTGTTTGGCTGCCAAATCGAGAATCATGTTAACTCGATGTACCGAAGAGGAGAAGGTCGTGACCATCAAGCGTCCTTCGGCATTACCAAAAATGCGGTCTAAATTAGGATAAACCGATCGCTCGGAAGGAGTATGTCCTGGCACTTCAGCATTAGTAGAATCACTCAGCAGGCACAATACGCCTTTTTCTCCGTGTTCGGCAAGCTTTTGCAAGTCGTAGTGTTCTCCGTCTACGGGAGTGTGGTCGATTTTGAAGTCTCCCGTGTGGATAATTACGCCGATGGGAGTATGAATGGCAACGCTGAAACTGTCGGCAATAGAGTGAGTGTTGCGAATAAATTCAGCGCAGAAATTTTTACCAATTCTGACAATTTCTCTGGGAAGGACGCTGTTGAGGGTAGTGCGTTCTCTAACTCCCGCTTCTTCTAATTTATCATTGAGTAAAGACATTGCCAGCCTGGGACCATGAATGATGGGAATGTCAAATTGTTTGAGATGATAGGCTATACCGCCAATATGATCTTCGTGACCGTGAGTAACAATCATACCCTTGATGCGACTGGCATTTTCTCTCAAGTAGGTCATGTCGGGTAAGACGATATTTATACCGTGCATTTGGTCTGAAGGAAAACCCAGACCCGCATCTAAAAGAATAATTTCGTCTTCATATTCAAAAACACAGGTGTTTTTACCAATTTCATGCAATCCTCCCAAAGGAATGATTTTAACGGTTGGCTTGTTGTTTTTTTTAACTATTTTGTTCATGTTTTTTACTGAGTTATTTGTACTTTATTATTGAGTAAATAAAAACTGAAAATTAGCCTAGAATTCTCGAACTAGAATTGCTAGAAATAAATAATGATGGTTTAACTGTTTTAATTAAAATAAGGTTGTGTCAATTGAATATCAATTGTGCTAGTTAGCGATTGATTGGGCATTCTCCCCTAATTAAAAATAAGCTTTTGGTGTATCTGTCTTTTTGGGTAACAGTCAATCTATTTCTATGTTTTAATTATCCATCAGGTTTATTAGATTAGAACTATAAGGGTACGATTTATTCTATATACTTCAAGGTTTCTCAATATTCGCTTATGTTTTTTTATTTTTTGGTAACCACAAATAATTAATCGATAATACTCTATGAAACTTAAAAATTAACTTAAATCTAATTCTTTTAAAACTATTTTTAATTTTTCCAATAAATCTAATTGTAGCTCACATAAAGGAGTCCGCAACTTACCCAAATTCCATCCCTGCAAATTTAATGCTGTCTTAACGGGAATCGGGTTAGTTGTCATAAATAAAGCTTGAAATAAAGGAAATAATTTAATTTGGATGGCGGTAGCCTTTTGACTTTCTCCAGCAAATAAAGCTCCGATCATCTCTTGCATTTGATTGCCTACTAAGTGAGAAGCAACACTCACCACACCAACAGCACCTACCGTTAACATTGGCAGAGTCAGAGCATCTTCTCCTGAATAAATAGCAAAAGATTCGGGAGTCAGACATCTAATTTTACAAGCTTGCTCTAAATCACCACTAGCCTCTTTAACAGCAACAATATTGTCAATTTGGGCTAAATTTGCGATTGTTTCTGGCTCTAGATTGCGACTAGTCCTACTCGGTACATTATACAACATCATTGGCAAATTGGGTGCAGCTTCGGCGATCGCACGAAAATGAGCGTACAATCCCCCTTGAGGGGGTTTATTGTAGTAAGGGACGACTTGTAAAGAACCATCTAAACCTAACTTTTCCGCTTCTTTAGTGGCTGCGATCGCTTCTGTAGTCGAGTTTGAACCAGTACCAGCAATTATTTTGGCTCTGCCCCCAACAGCCTGTTTGACTGCTTGGAATAGTTGATATTCTTCCTGCCAAGTTAAGGTGGGAGACTCTCCCGTAGTACCGCAAATAACTAAACCATCGCTGCCATGATTCACTAAATAATCTGCCAATTGCTCCGCTACGGCATAATTAACGCTACCATCCTCAGCGAAGGGAGTTACCATTGCCGTAATTACTCTACCAAAAGGTTCGCGACTCATTAATAAACCTGATTACTAAACAATCGATTGACGATAAATACTAAACACTTACTGCTGAGTTAGTTCCCACTAGTAAATTTTTTTCTAATAATAATTCTGCTATTTGGATGGCATTTAGGGCAGCACCTTTACGAATTTGGTCGCCACAAAGCCACAATTCTAAATTATTTTCTCTGGATATATCTTGACGAATTCTACCTACGAGAACGGGATCTTTTCCCGTAGCATCTATGGGCATGGGGAAATAATTACTCTGCCAATCTTCTACCAGTTTTGCTCCTGATGCGTTAGCAATTACCTCTCTAGCTTTTTTTACAGGAAAAGGGCGATCGAATTCTAAATTAATTGCTTCGGAGTGAGCGCGCAAAATAGGTACGCGGATACAAGTGGCAGTTACCTGTAAATCTGGCGCGTTAAATATTTTTCGCGTTTCGTTAACCATTTTCATTTCTTCTTCACAGTAGCCATTTTCTTGCAACGGAGAATTGTGAGGAAATAAATTAAAAGCGATCGGATAAGGCAGTACTTCTGCTTTGGCTTCTTTGCCTTCTAGAATTGCCTGGGCTTGTATTTTCGCTTCTTCCATCGCCCTAGCCCCAGCCCCAGAAGCAGATTGATAAGTAGAAACCACTACTCGCTTGATGGGTTGCACTTGATGGAGAGGATAAATAGCAATACCCATCAAAATGGTAGTACAATTGGGATTAGCAATAATTCCTTGATGGTTTGCAGCGGCTTCGGGATTGATTTCGGGGACGATCAAAGGTACATTTTCATCCAGGCGAAAGGCACTAGAATTATCGATTACTACTGCCCCTGCATCTACAGCTATTTTCCCCCAGGCTTTGGAAGTAGAACCACCCGCAGAAGCCAGAACGATGTCTATTCCAGTAAAAGATTCTTCCTTTACCGCTTCTACAGTTATTTCTTGTCCCTTAAAATTAATTTTGCTACCAGCCGAACGAGGTGAGGCTAATAACTTTAATTCTTTAAGGGGAAAATTTCGTTCCTCTAAAAGAGCCAACAATTCTTGACCGACTGCTCCAGTTGCCCCCAGTATAGCTACACTAACATCTTTAGACAATTAACTTTACCTCCTTTACTTCTTTTTTTTTAGTCTTTCAGTTAAATTTTGTGTTTGAACCAAGCAAAAAATTCTTTTCCCTTCAGGATTCGATTTGATTTTATGTATCGTAGATTTTGGACACCCAATGACAATCTCAAACTTCCCGTAAAAAATAATAGCAGTAAATTCTCCGCTCTTGACCTTATTTACTTACCATAATTTACTGCTGAGACAGTATCGCTAGATTCTACCATAATCTTTATCGACCAAGATATATTATTATGTCTATTGTCTAATAGGGAAATTGTCGGCAAGAATTAATAAATTTTTTTCGACGACTGTAGAGCGACGATTATTCTCTTCCTGTAGCAAGATGGGGAACAGTTTTAATCTTACTTTAAGATAATCCCTATCTAGATCCGCAATAGAATCAATTTAAGTAGTTTTGAGATAGAAGCAGTAAATGAAAGTAACCCAGGAGAGACTTCCTGAAAGTCAATTAGGTCTGAATATAGAAATTGCACCCGAAGCATCGCGCAGTGCTTATGAAAAAATGGTGCAAAACCTTTCCCGTTCCAGCAATATTCCTGGGTTTCGCAAAGGGAAAGTACCGCGTCAAGTTTTACTACAAAGAATTGGTAACGAAAGAATTAAGGCTGCTGCTCTAGAAGAACTAATTCAAAAATCTTTACAAGATGCGATCGAGCAAGAATCGATCCAAGCTTTGGGACAACCAAACTTGCGTTCTAATTTTGAAGAATTATTAGGACAGTACAATCCAGGGGATGCCTTGACCTTTTCTATTGCCGTAGACGTTCCGCCAGTTGTCGAACTAGCTGATTACAGCAATTTAAGCGTTAAAGCTGAAGAAATAGTCTATAAACCAGAGAAAGTAGACGAATTTCTCGAACAGCGTCGCGAGCAAAAAGCAGATTTAGTTCCCATTGAAGATCGCCCCGCCCAAATGGGAGATGTGGCTTTTGTGGACTTTAAAGGCGTTTTGACTGAAGAAGACGATCGAGAAATTGAAGGGGGTAGCGCGACCAACTTTCAAGTAGAAATGGTAGAAGGAAAGCTAATTCCTGGCATGGTAGAAGGCATGGTAGGCATGAAACCCGAAGAAACCAAAGAAGTAGACGTTACTTTTCCCGAAGATTACCCCCAAGAAGATTTGGCGGGCAAACCAGCAAGATTTAGCATTACTTTAAACGAGCTAAAAACTAAAGAACTGCCCGAACTAGATGATGATTTTGCTCAAGAGGTCAGCGATGACGAATTCGAGACGATGGCTGCCTATAAAGAGTCTTTAGAAAAACAATTTAAAGAGCAAGCTGAAGACCAAACTAAAAGTAATATCAATAATGCGATCGCCGAAGCTTTATTAGAACAAAACAAAATTGAATTGCCAGAGTCTTTAGTTCAAGAAGAAGTAACCAACGTTTTGACTAAAAGCTTGATGCAAATGCAACAAATGGGCTTAGATGTTAGACAACTCTTTACTTCTGACAACGTTCCCATGTTGCGCGACAACGCCAAACCAGAAGCCACAGTTAATCTTAATAAATCCTTAATAATTAAGGAGATCGCGAAAAAAGAAAACCTAGAACCAGACCAAGCTGCGATCGATGCTAAAATTGCTGAAATTAGCCCCGAATTAGAAGGTCAAGAGGTAGATGAAGACCGCTTGTTAGAAATGGTTAAGGAAGATTTGACTAGGGAAAATACTTTTAACTGGCTGCGTGAAAAAGCTCAGGTAGAATTAGTTCCTGAAGGTTCTCTATCCGCAGCCGAAGAAGAAGAAGCAGAAGATGATGAAGAAGTGGAAACTGCAGAAGTAGAAGTAGTCTCTGAAGGAGAATAGACGATCCGAGGTGATATTATCCCCCTTGACGGCTTGCACTAAAACATATGCTTAGCAGTATTCTTTAGGACTAGCTTCCCGTCGGTCGCCCGAACATGGGGGGACTGGGTGAATATCTACTCACTACCTCTGTTTGATTCCTTAATCTGAATCTTGAGGCATAATAAGTAGTAGAGGAGCGAAGATTAATTTTTTGGTAGTTTCTCTACTATATAGACTCGTGCAAGCTAGATTAACAATAATTCAGATAATCTTTCTTTCAAAATAGCAATAATAATATATACATTTTTTCGCAAAAATCTATGGTGGAATCCCTTTCAAACTACAATTTTATTGTTAACCAAAATACTCCCGATATTCAGTCTTCTCAAACTTATGGCAATGTAGTGCCAATGGTTGTAGAGCAGTCGGGCATGGGAGAAAGAGCCTTTGATATTTACTCCCGTCTTCTGAGAGAAAGAATCATTTTTGTGGGTACGGCTATTGATGATAAGGTGGCGGATACTGTTGTGGCTCAACTATTATATTTAGAGGCAGAAGATCCAGAAAAAGATATTCAGATTTATATCAACTCTCCTGGAGGTTCAGTCTATTCTGGACTAGCAATGTACGATACCATGCAACAAATACAACCAGATGTTGTAACTATTTGTTATGGAATTGCTGCTAGTATGGGAGCGTTTCTGCTTTCAGGTGGCGCAAAAGGAAAACGCATGGCATTGCCCAGTTCGCGAATTATGATTCATCAGCCTTTAGGGGGAGCTCAAGGACAAGCAACAGATATAGAGATCCAAGCTAAGGAAATCCTTTATATTAAGCAAAGACTTAATGAATTAATTGCAGGACATACTAGTCAACCATTTGATAAGATAGCTGCCGATACAGAACGAGATTTCTATATGTCTCCCGAAGAAGCTGTGGAATATGGCTTAATCGACAAGGTGATTACAAAATCGGCAGCGGAAGCCCTTTCTAGCTAAAATTGCTCTATCAGTCAGAGGTATATACATAAATGTCTAAATACGACTCCCATCTAAAGTGTTCGTTTTGCGGAAAGTCCCAAGAACAAGTCAGAAAGCTGATTGCTGGTCCTGGGGTATATATATGTGATGAATGTGTCGAACTGTGCAACGAGATTTTAGATGAGGAGTTGATTGAAGAGGGTGCAATAGTATCTTCCTCAGCAGTAGCCAACAATTCCGAAGCCAAGCCACCCAAAAAGAAAAAGTCTAAATCGGGTGGTATTTCTTTTGGGGATATTCCCAAGCCCATTGAAATTAAAAGCTGTCTGGACGAACACGTAATCGGTCAAGAAGAGGCGAAAAAAGTCCTTTCCGTAGGGGTTTACAATCACTACAAGCGATTGAGTTTGGCGAATAAAATGCAGGATGCAGATGATTCTGTAGAATTGCAAAAGTCAAACGTGCTTTTGATAGGCCCTACGGGCTGTGGTAAAACTTTACTAGCTCAAACCTTGGCTAAAGTCTTGCAAGTACCTTTTGCCGTTGCCGATGCCACTACCCTTACGGAAGCTGGATATGTAGGAGAAGATGTCGAGAATATTCTCTTACGATTATTACAGGTAGCAGATTTAGATGTGGAAGAAGCCCAAAGAGGAATTATTTACATTGACGAAATTGATAAGATTGCTCGCAAAAGCGAAAATGCTTCCATTACCCGCGATGTTTCGGGGGAAGGAGTGCAGCAAGCTTTATTAAAGATGTTAGAGGGGACAGTCGCCAATGTACCACCCCAAGGAGGACGCAAGCACCCATATCAAGATTGCATTCAGATTGATACTAAAAATATTTTGTTTATCTGTGGTGGTGCTTTTGTTGGCTTGGATAAAGTAGTAGAGCGTCGTTTGGGTAAAAAATCTATCGGCTTTATTCAAAAAGGTGAAACCAAGACCCCTTCTAAAGAAAAGCGCACTGCTGATATTTTACAGAAATTGGAATTAGATGATTTGGTTAAATTCGGCATGATACCCGAGTTTGTGGGCAGAATACCCGTGACTGCTGCTTTAGAATCCTTGGATGAAGACGCATTAGTACAAATCTTAACTAAACCTCGTAATGCTATTGTTAAGCAATATCAGAAGCTATTGCGGATGGATAATATTGAGTTGGAATTCACCGAAGGTGCTATTAGAGCTTTAGCTAAAGAGGCTTATCGTAGAAAAACTGGAGCGAGAGCTTTACGGGGCATTGTCGAAGAATTAATGCTCGACGTGATGTATGAAATTCCTTCCCGCGAAGATGTCCGCCAATGTACGATCACGGCAGAAATGGTAGAAAAACGTTCTACTGCTGAATTGATTCTTCATCCTGCTTCTTACCGCAAACCAGAATCAGCTTAGGGTAGTTAGAAGAGTATAGAAAAAGAATATATTTAGTAGGATTATTAGCTGTCGATCGCAATTGCAATTGTTTTCTGCAAGATGAACAAGGTCTTAGATCGCTATTTAATTGCTGAATATATCCCCAATCTCATTTTCGCTTTAGTTCTTTGTACGATTCTCAGCGAATTGATTGGCATTTCTTTTGAACAAATAAAATTTTTAGTCACAGACGATTTACCAATAATGGTTGCGGTTTGGATTCACTACCTCAAATTGCCAGCCTTTATTGTTTTATCTTTGCCTTTATCAATCTTGATGGGGACAATTGTGACTTATGCTAACTTATCAGCCAAACAAGAACTAGTCGCCCTGCAAAGTGCGGGTATTAGTTGGTATCGTTTGATTGCTCCTACATTGGTAGTTTCTTTGGCGATCGCAGTTTTAATGTTTGCCTTACAAGAATTTGTCGTCCCTCCTGCTAACTATCAAGCAGCAATTGTTTTAGAACGGGAATGGGGAGTAGATCGCACCCAATTGGCTAAGTACCATAAACGAGATATTGTTTACCAAAAATTTACCGATGATGCGATCGCCCCTAGTTTGGAATTTCTGTTTTTTGCCAATCTTTTTGTCGGTCAACAACTGCAGGAAATTATTCTTTTGCAATACCACAACCATCGACTAAAAACTATTACCACTGCGAAGATCGCCCGTTGGAATGAAGAGCGACAATTGTGGCAACTATTATTAGGTCAAAAATATATTATCGATGAAAATGGTTTTTATCAAGATATCCAAAATTTTCAACGATTACCCGTGAAGTTAAGCCGAGATATATTAGATTATGCCAGTCGCTATCGAGATTTACGGGAAATGAACCTTCGGGAGTTGTATCGTAGAATGGATATCCTCCATCGTACTAACGATCGCCAAAATCTCCGCGAACTCAAAGTTACAATTCAAGAACGATACGCCCATCCTTTTTCCTGTATTGCCTTAAGTTGTTTGGGGGCGACTTTAGGTTCGATCGCAGGCAAAAATAGCAAACTCCACAGTTTTACCCTTGCTGCGATCGCGATTTTTATTTATTATGCCGCCCAATTTTTGGCTACAGTGTTGAGTACCAGTGGCGCGCTACCAGTGGTAATTGCTCTTTGGTTGCCCAATGCGATCGCTCTGTTCCTGGCATATTACTATCAACAAGTGCCAGATATCAGAAATTAGGATAAATCTCTTCATCAAACAACCTGCGAATGTTATTGCTTAATTCTGATTGGTTTTTCATTAGTGTTTCTACTAGGGGATTGTAATCTTTTTCTACTTCATAAGTTAATTTCTCTTGAGGAGATTTAACTTCTGGTAGCCAAGTAGTGTGGAAAGAAAAGCCAATATTTAATCGAGGATGGCTGAGTTTGTATAAAGGACCTTGTTGAAGTTGGCAAGCGTCAAAAATCCAAATTTCGCTATTTTGCGACCATTCTGGATCGTTGTTGGGGTCTGTAGATTGAGATAATAAACAGTCGCTGGTTAATACCGCACAGACAATGTAACCGTCACTTTGGTCTTCGGCATTGGGACGTGGCACAAATTGGGCGGAAGTACCCAAATTACGTTTGTCAAATTGATAAAAATTTTCCTCGTTTAATTTCATTTTGCCCTCTTTATCGATCTGAAGATGGCACAAACTAGAGGGGATACCATCGTAAATTAAATCCTTGACGAGATCGATTTCTACCAAGCGATGGGGATAATTTTTGTAGGCGGATAAAGTTCTGGTGGTTAAAGTATCTGGCCACGCACCCCAATTATTCCAAAAAATATCGGTTAGATTTTGAGACGGTCTGCGATCGGGATAAACATAAAAGGCAGTAGACCAAGGCAGGAGATATTTGGGGTCGATTGGGTTATTGATGGGATCGTTTTTCCAGTTAACAATTTGTCGGTCGATTTCGTCGCGGTCTTTTTGGTCGGGAAACATTTGATGGTTGATTAGAGTTCCCGTTTTAGCATCGATTTCTAAACGTCCCAAACGACTAATATCTGTAGGACTGATAATATTTCCTGCTAGTTGTTGCAGGCGATAAGTTAATTCTGGATCGTCATAAAGATCGTCAAGATCGTCGCGATCGCGATCGTCATATTCCGAGCGATCGTAAATCCGAATATACTCGGCAATATCAGAAGCAGCCAGATGTCCTGCATAAATAATCAAGCGATCGCCCGTATCGTCATAATCGACTACATAGTGGGAAAATTCGGGGGCGATTTTTACGGGGGTAGCGATTACTTGGGGCAAATTAAAGCGGTCTGGGAAAAAGATACTATTTGATGGGGTAGTAGAATTATTGGCTACCTCTAAATCTTTTTTATCAATAATATACAGCTTAGTACTGGGATATTGAGGATAGTTGAGAAAATCGGTTAGGAAAACAATTAACGAGCTTAAAGTTGGATTTTTGGCGAAAGGCATCGTATTTTCTAACGAAAACTTGAAGGAAGTTTCCGCAAAAACAATATAGTTTTTACTAATGCCCATCTGATGCACTGTTTGATCGATTCTCAGGGGCTTATTTCCTGGCAAGACAATATCCCACTTGCGCTCGATTTTGACTTTTTTGCCATCCCAGCCCAAAAGATGAACAAAATCATATCTTCCTCGCAGCAATCTGACAATTTGCACGATACCGCGCAATAACCAAGTGACAATCTGAAGGGAAACTAAAATTAGCGAGTAAATGACAATTAAAATATTTTGAAAGCTTTGAGTAAAACTTAAATCCTTATCCCGCCAAATATCGACAAAGATCGGCTTGAGGTTTTGCCAATTCTCTTTCCATCTTTCCTTGAGCGATCGCGGTAGGGCAAACATCGTCCATAAAGACTTACCCACATTTAATGTATAAAACCTGTCTGCATCAGCATCGAAAACGGGATGAGCAGAAGCCATCAAATTTTTGAAGGGAATTGGTTGTTGGTCGGGTAATAATTCCGACCAGTCTTCATTCAAACCTACAGGAGTTAAAGTTTCTAAAGTTTCGGGATCGATTTCATAAGGTCTGCCCACATCCCAAGTTACCAATAAACGTTCGCTCTCGTCGCTATCTAACTGAAAGGGCACAAAAGCTGTATTTAATTGATTGCGAATGCCCAGAAGATTAAACGAACCTCTAGATATACCTAAGTTATTAAATCTCAGTTTGCCATATAAATTAAAATTATTGGGGTCGGATGTGGCTTGATCGGCATAGTAACAGGGAGGTTTCATCAACCTAGTTTTCAGGGTAGCACCACCCCCTTCAAAACTAAGGCGATAGACCATGCCGTCGCCATTATATAAAGCAGTCCAACCATCCCTACTAACCCAAACCACATCGTTACTACCATCTACTCTAGAAGAATTGGGCGAACCGACAGGACTAACCATAAAGTAATGACCTGTGAGATCTGGATGAAGACTGGTGTTATTTCCCTCAGCATCTCTAATAGTTAAAGCGATCGGCTCGATAAATTCTTCCCGACTTACTGAAACAACAGTTTGAGGAAACCGAGAGGGATAATTCGATATAGGCTCAGTTATAGGGGTATTAGTCACGATGTAAAATCTAAAACTCTACTAATTACTAGGTTATAGACTCCACAGCTTATGCAAAAAGATGGTAGTTGTAATAAAAATTGACTATTAATTTAATTTTTTAAGAACCGAGCGAATTAATACTATCACTCGACCACAATAAAAATTTCTCGACTGCTTCTGGTTTGAGGAGTTGAGAAATAAAATATCCTTGTCCGCGATCGCATCCCAGTTCTTTGAGTAGATTTAGTTGATAGCTATTTTCTATTCCCGTAGCAGTTACCAACATTTGCATTTGATTGGCAATGGCAATAATTTGCTGGAGTAATAAAATTGCTGATTTCTCCTGTTGCAAATCGAGATCTTTAGCGGCAATATTGGCGATTACCGAGCGATCGATCTTAATTTCATCAAAAGGAAATTGATGCAAACAGGTTAAAGAAGAATAACCAGAGCCAAAATTGTCCAAACACAATTGAACTTTACGTTTTTTTAGCTGGCGAAAAACTCTTTGGGTAATTTCGGGATTTTCAATAACTACTGTTTCGGCAATATCAAACTTAATATTTTGTCCTGGTATCTTAACTTTGTTGAGAATCATATCTACTTTTGATACCAAGCTGGGATGAAATAACTGTTTGGCTGATAGATTGATACAAATACCTATATCTTGCCGATCTTCTCCCTCGCTTCCTTGCCATTGTTTGATGTGCTGACAAGCCTGCCTCAAAACCAAATTACCAATAGCATTCATCAATCCCATTGTTTCGGCTTTAGCAATAAAACGTTTGGGTAAAACAACACCCGCATGGGGATGATGCCAGCGTACTAAAGCTTCTAATTCAATCGTGCTGTGAGTTTTTAAAGAGATAATTGGTAGATAGTAATTTACAAACTCTTGGCGTTTGATCGCTTGCTTAAGAGTCATTTCCTGTTTTGCCGACTCCATATCTTTATGGAGTTGCACGTACATTTCGGGTTGAAACAATAAAATGCGATCGCCTGATTGCTCTTTCGCTTTTTGCATGGCAATATCCGCATCATTAAAGAGGCGGTCGGTATCTCGATAGTCTTGATTGCCAAGTACGACTCCTATATTGAAGTTGATTAAAATCTTTTGCTGTTTGATCGTTAAAGGATCGGAAAACTTTGACTGAATCTTTTTGACTACAGATAGCGCGTCTTGAGTATCTCGGACATTATCTAGAAAAATCCCAAACTCTTCCCCTTCTAAACGACTGAGTAAAGCAGTTTCGGGCAAACAAGAATTTATATTGTGAGCGATCGCCATTAGAAGTTGATTGGTATCGAGGTGGCTTAAAGTGCGTTTGATATTTCTAAAGCGATCGCATTCTAAGAGAATTAAAGCAAAAAAATAGTTAGCTTGTTCCGTAGTAGTGTTTAAAGCTTGCTTGAGACGAGCGATCAAAGAATTACGGTTGGCATAACCCGTAATCGTATCCTTCAGAGCCATTTTCATCAATCGGTCTTGAGCTTGTCGGCGACTATCTATTTCGGCTTTTAATTGCTGATTGCTAGTTTCTAATTCCGCAGTACGCTCTCTAACTTTTTGTTCTAATTGGTTATTAAGCTCGATTACCTGTTTTTTACCAGAGGCAATTTCCAATTGAGTGGCAACTCTAACTACAACTTCTTTAATCTCAAATGGCTTTTTGATGTAGTCTACTCCTCCTGCTTTAAAAGCTTTTTGCTTATCGGAAAAGTCACTCAAAGCACTAATAAAAATGACAGGTATATCTTTTGTCACCTCATCGGCTTTGAGTCGCTCGCAAACTTCATAACCATCCATTTCGGGCATTTGAATATCTAGCAAAATCAATTCAGCCCATTGAGATTTAACTATTTCTATCGCTTTTGCCCCGTTGTCAACGCATTGAGTTGTGTATCCTCTTCTTTGGAGAATCGAAGCAAGTAGATCTAGATTATCGAGAATATCGTCAACAATGAGAATATTACCCCGATTTTTTTTCGCTGAAGTATTCAAGAACCCAATTGTAAAAACGCACGTTTATAAACTTATAATTCCCAAAAATCAAAAATTGGTATCAGTTATCTCCATTTATGCCATTTTGTTGGTTTTGTAAATATTTAGCAAAAGCTTGGGGATAGATCCACAAAAAATAGATCCACCAAATAGCGATCGCCATACCTACCCCCAAAGTCAGCCACCAGATATGCAATAGCAACCAACTACCCAATGTAATGACTATACCTGTGGCAACAATCGACCAAGGCTGACACCAGCTAGGTTTGTAGTCCCAAATATTCGTAGATTTATCGGTCATAATTAGTTCGTTAATCCCTTGTCTATAAACAATTCATTAAGAATCGGGGAATTTCCCCTAAAT
>NZ_JBZNBU010000018.1:0-10242 GCF_058530065.1 Waterburya sp.
ATAGTCATTCCTAATAAGAACCATACGAAAATATGTACTAATTATTGCTCCCTAATCCCTAACCCCTAATCCCTAATCCCCCGAACAAATTACTGAGATAGTACGGAAATTAATTAGAACGACTATAGTTCGTAGTTTTTAGTTTTTAGTTCTTAGTTTTTAAAGTTTAATTATGTGGTCTACCCATGTGAAAAGCGCAGTAATTCGCGAGCTTGCTTCGCGAATCATTTTACTGTTTGTCCAAAGTCCAATTCATGCGATCGCTGGATTATTAAAATAATTGTTTTCTTTTGGTAAATAAACGATAAAAGTAGCTCCTCGATCGCTTTGACTGCGAGCCACAATTTTACCCTGATGGCGTTGGACGATTTTGTCACAGATAGCTAAACCCAAACCCGTACCTGCATATTTACTCTGACTATATAAACGGTGAAAGGGAGTAAAGATTTTCTCTTGTTGTTCTGGTTCAAAGCCAATACCATTATCGGTAATATTTATTTGATAAAAGTCAGGGTTGGCTAAACTTGGGGCGATTTTAATTTGGGGAATGCGATCGCTGGCGTGAAACTTGAGGGCATTTTGCAGTAAATTCTGAAATAGCTGCTGTAGTTGTGAGCGATCGCCTGTAACGGTGGGTAATTCGACCACTTCTATTTGGGCATGAATGCGACTAATTTCTGGTTCGAGATCGTAGAGGACATCTTCGACAACATCTTTAAGGGATACTGAGGTAAAAGGCTGAGAGCGGGTAGTGATGCGAGCATAGGTTAATAAATTGGTAATTAATGCCTTCATTCGCGAATTTAACCCAGTCATTCTCGTTAAATAGTCTTTGCCCTCTTCGTCTAATACTGCACCGTAATCTTCTTGTAGACATTCGATCAATAAATTTTGTTTGCGTAGGGGAGAAATCAGATCGTGAGAAACCACACTGGCAAATTCTTCTAGTTCTTGATTGCTGCGTTCTAGTTCTTGCAATAGCTCATTTAACTTAGCTTCAGCTTGTTTGCGTTGGTTAATGTCCTGAATTTGGGCAATAAAATATAGCGGTTTGTCCTCAAGATCTTTAACCAAAGAAACGCTTAATAAAATCCAAACCAGACCGCCAGAAGCGTGAAAATATCGTTTTTCCATTTGATAGGTGCGAATTTCCCCCGCTAGCATTTGTCGCACATAATTAAGATCTAGATCGAGATCATCGGGATGGGTAATTTCCTGAAAAGTTTTTTGCAGTAATTCTGCTTCGCTGTAACCGACAATTTCACACAGAGAGCGATTAACTCTAATAAATCTACCGTCAGGAGAAACTAATGCCTCTCCCGTAGCAGCATCTTCAAAGGCTAGCCGAAATCTTACTTCACTTTCTCGCAATTTGGTTTCTATTGATTTGAGGGTGGTAATATCTCGCCCTACGGCTTGATATTCACTAATTTCTCCAGTTTCATGCAAAATAATCCGATTATTCCATTGATTCCAGCGCACCTTGCCGTCGATCCACACCCGATGGGTAATGGTTACGGTAGGGTTAGTTTGGCTCATGGAGTTAATCTTTTGAGTGACTAGCTCGCGATCGCCATCGTAAATTCGAGGCTTAAATACACGATCGATTAGCTGCTCTTTTTCAACTCCAAAATAGCGACAGTAAGCTTCATTGACAAAAGAAATAGTAAAATCTGGACGATAGCGACAAATTAGTTCGGTTTGATCTTCCACGATCGCTCGAAATCTAGTTTCAGCTTCTAATAAATTGACATATAATTGCTGTCGCTGGCGATCGCCTTGGTTTAATTTCCGAGCCATCCACCAGACAAGAAAGCTAAAAATTAGCATTTCTAAAGCATTTGTCAGGGCGATCGCTAATTCCGAAGCTTGAGGTATATCCGCCACCAGCCACCAAATCAAACCACCCAGCAGAGGAGGAACGAAGATCGTCAGAGGCAATAACCAACGAGCCATCAAGCCCCCTGCTTCTTCTCTGGTCAAGACTCGCATCCAACCCCGTTCCGAGCGAGTAGCTAGCAAGCCACCAGACAACAAAAGAAAGCTAATAGCGGTTTGAATTGCTACCCCTGTGGACGAACCAGCAGTATAGAGGAGACGAACGTAGTAAAGATGTCCGATTAGACTAGTAAAAGCGATCGCGAGAATGCCAATGGTTAGCAGTTGAGCGGTTAGATAGTATTCTCGAACTAAGAACAAAATTGCCGTATTTAATAACAGAAAACCCCAAGCAGTGCTAGGTGACATTCTACCTTGGACTACCGCATCGATAGCATCAGGAGAATCGGTCAAGGAAAGCCAACTCGTGCCTAAATCCAGGTTAAAACCATATTCAATTAAGGTTATTAAACTAAAGGCGATCGCAATACTCGGTAAAAGATAAAGACCAATCGAACCAAATAAACTCCTTTTCTCTTGCTGCTGATGCCATAACAGTAAAGTAATTGCGCCCATTATCATACCTAGAGCAGTGCTAACCTTCATAGTTACGCGACCGACAATGACGCTTTTGAGCCAAGTTATGTCAAGTAGCCAACCCACAATGACGCTACTGCCCAAACCAATAACAATTATACAGATAACTACTGATGCCAAACGTAGTTGACTGGGTAATTTAGAGGGATGCGATCGCTTTTGAGTAGGGGACATGAAAGAAGACAAAATTGTTTTTGCTGCAAGGTTGAAAATATTGCTTTAGTTAGATCCATCTAAGGGCAAAGTTGAAGTTAAATTTAAAAAGAATCAATTTATCTTAAGATATTGGCGAATCCGCTTCAGCAACCAGAATTTTTAATCAAGTAAGCATTTCTATAATTTATTATGAACTCAATCTTAACGAACTCGATCGCAGTGGTTTTGGTGAGTATGGCGATTACGAAGTTAGCCGTAGGCATCGCCTTATGTTTTGTTAATCCCGCTCTAGCGGATACAGTTAAATCCAACAGCAATGATACTCTCCGACAAGCAGCCCAAGAAATAGTCAAAGACACGGGAGTAAAAGAACAATTCGGTCAATCGGAAAATGGCGATCGGCTGTTAGACCGAGCTCAAGAAAAAGCCAATCGTAAATTAGAAAATCTCGCTCAAGAAGCAGATTCCGAACCAGAACTACCCGCAAGTAAGAAGCTGTTTCTCAAAAATTTAACCAATCAATCGTAACTTTTCAGATGTATTGTCTTATAAAAAATCAGAGGAATAATCAGCAGTGAATCAGCAAAATCTAGGCGAGCAAGCTATTGCTAAAGCGATAGAAATTGTCGTAGACAGCCAATTAGATGAAGTCGATAATCTAGATGTCAATATTAAAAATAATCCTTTAAACTTAGCTCAGGGAGAAGTAGAATCTTTCACCATTGATGGCGAAGGAATGGTAATAAAGCAAGATTTGAGAGCAGAGCGGATGATTTTACATACTAATAGTATTAAGATCGATCCCCTGAAAGCTGCTTTGGGTAAGCTTAAGTTAGAAAAAAGCACTAACGTACAAGCAAAGCTGGTATTACAGGAAGATGATATTGAACAAGCTTTTAATTCGTCATATATTCAAAATAAACTCAAGGATGTGCAGATCGAACTTGCAGGAGGAAACCTAACGGTAAATGCCAAAAATGTAAAATTCAAGATACTCCACAGCGATCGCCTGCATTTGCGAGCAGATATAATTATTGCTGAATCAGGAGAAACTAAGCCAATATCGTTTTCCTTAAAGCCAGACTTCGATCCCCAGGCTAATAAAATTCTCTTAGAAGATGTGGAATATGATGATAACAATATTTATGACTCTACCCTAGCTCAAACAATATTAAATAGCATTCAAAGTATATTAGATTTGAATAACTTAGAGTTTAAAAATGCTAGATTTAAAATTAATAGAATCAATCTCAAGCAGGGCAAAATAACTCTCGGTGGTAAAGCTTTAGTACAAGATTTTCCAACACAATAATTAATTCAAATACATAAAATAAATTGCTAATTGTCATAAAACTTTCTAGATTTTGCCTTTCAAAGTTACATTGTCAACTTGATTTTTGCTGCTGCTAATTTCACCAAGTAGGTAATTATAACTTCTATCAAACGAATGATGTATTAATGAGTTTTTTAAATGATACTTAAAAATCAAAGATCGAATATACAGCGGTATGCACTTCTATCTAGGACAGAAAAAATGAGAAGTATTTAAGGTAGGGTGGGCAATGCCCACTCTACAATTAATTTCGTTTTTGTACCAATTAGTTATGCAAACCGCTGTAGTTCAATTACAAAGTAAAAATCATGCAAAATTCTAAGTTGAAAAAAATATTAGCTATTGGATTAAGTTCATTGGCTCTATTGGTTGGCTCTGTTGGTCTGACTGGTTGTGAAGTAGAAACCGAGGGAGAAGCTGAAGAGCTAGGAGAAGACATAGATGAAGGAGCAGAAGATCTCAAAGAAGAAGTCGAAGATTAATATCTAGATGGTAGAGATCTTCAGCCAGAAGATTGCGGGCTAGTAACGCCCATTATGATAAATAACGGTCGGCGTATTGATCGGCGCAGTACCATGGCACAAAAGGGGGGAACAGACTGGTTTGTGCAGCATCTCAAGTTAAATCATTTCGCTCCCATTGTCTTTGATGGCAAAGACCCCGTAGCCTTTGTTTGGGCAATTTGGGAGATGGAACAGCGACAAAACTTCTTCTGAAGGGATAATTATTCCTAAAAATTAGCGTTAGACAAACAAACTTCTTTTTATCTGACCATTTCATCTAAAACTTGCAATCATGTTTGACAATTATTTAATCACGCCCAATCTCGGTGCAATATTCTTCGTTTTACTCGGTATCTTTGGCTTTGCATTTCCTCGGCTAGCTGCTGCTTTTGTAGGACTAAAACCGATTTCAGCCGAGGGAATATCAGAAATGCGGGCGACTTTAGGCTCGTTTTTTCTCGGTTTGGGAATTGCCTGTCTGTGGTTGCAATCCCCAGTCGCTTTTACCACAGTAGGTATTGCTTCTGTCATTGCTGCGATCGCCCGTTTGCTCTCTATTTTTATCGATCGCAGTTTTTCGATCAAAAATATTGGTGGTGTCTTTACCGAGGCAATTTTGGGCGGGATGCTGCTGCTTGGGGGCAATTTTAGTTAAATCAAATTAATTCAATCAAATAAATTTTAACGCGGCAACTCCAGACTTAATTATCAGCGACATCGGAATGCCCAAAGTAAATGGCTACAGTCTCATCAATCAAATTCGAGCATTGCCCCAGGGAAAAAACATTCCTGCGATCGCTCTTAGTGCCTATGCAGGAGAAGCAGATAAACAGCGATCGCTCAACTGTGGGTTTCAACAGCATCTTGCCAAACCAATTAACCTCGAACGCCCATAACTGCGATCGTTTCAGTAATACAATCTAGCAGATAGTTTCATAAGTCTATTCCTCGGTTGCGATCGCTATAAGTTTAGGAACAGTCTCTTAAAATAAATCGAGATACAATGTTCGTTAATATTTAAAAAAAAATAAACATTTAATAAATCAATTTATATCTCGATCTCTAGCTGTTTATGCCCAACCATCACAGACTGTTACTTCACCCATCGGCAACCAAAGCAAAATTAATGGGAACTTCATCGGGAGAAAGTTTAGCCCCCAAAGATGGAGGCGATCAAAAAAAAGATTTAAACCAATTTTCCCTAAGTATCGATCGCTTTGAGAAACAAGCTCAAACTAGTATTGAATCTGTGGAAGTTGAGGAAGCGAACACCAAACCAGAAGTAATTTTAATTGTGGATGATACTCCCGATAATCTTTTGGTATTGTTTTCTTATTTAGAACAACAAGGTTACAGAGTCTTACTGGCTGAAGATGGGGAGAGTGCCTTGCAAATTGCTCAAACCCAAACACCAGATTTAATTTTGCTAGATGTTCTAATGCCTGATATTGATGGCTTTGAAACCTGTCGTCGTCTTAAGACAAAACCAAATACTAAAGAAATTCCCATAATTTTTTTGACGGCACTTTCCGAAACAGTCAATAAAGTTCAAGGATTTAAGTTGGGAGGAGTTGACTACATTACCAAACCCAGCGAACAAGAAGAAGTACTGATACGCATTCAAACCCACCTTAATTTAAGAAAAATGCGTCATACTCTGGCAAAACAAAATAAAGAACTACAGCAGGCTTTGGATTTTGAAGGCTTGACTCGTCGCATTACTAGTAAATTGCAAGATAGTCTTAATGAAAAACAAATCCTGGAAACTGCCACCCGCGAACTAGCAGTTGTCCTCGATATCAATAGCTGTCAAATCGAGCTTTACGATTGCGATCGCACGACGGCAACCATTGCTTACGAACACGCTATTACTTTGCCCAAATGCCAGGGAATAACCAGAAATGTGCGGGATTTTCCCCAACTCTATGAGCAACTATTACAAAAAACTCCCGTTCAACTGGTAGAAAAAATTCCCCAATTTTCTCCCCAAGATATTCAAGTTACTCGTTTAGCTTGTCCTCTGTTTGACGAGGGGGGTATTCTAGGCAATCTTTGGGGACTAAAACCACCGACAGAAGTATTTACAGATTGGGAAATTCGCTTAATGCAACAAGTAGCAGCCCAATGTGCGATCGCCATTCGTCAAGCCAGACTATATGCAGCAGCCAACCAAAAAGCGGAAGACTTAGCCAAACTCAATCAGCTAAAAGACGATTTCCTCAAAACTATTTCCCATGAATTAAAAGCTCCTATGAGCAGTATGCAACTAGCAGCACAAACTATACAAACTTTGCTGGTTAGCAACCGCAATAATCTTAATTCTCCCACTTTTAAGCGAGTTATTCAGATTTTCTACGAATCTTGCGATCGCCAAAAGCAACTAGTTGATGACTTGCTAGCTCTTTGTTACATAGACGCTAAAGCCCAAACTATTAAACTAGAAAAACTCGACCTCAATCATTGGATTCCCGATTTAGTTCAACTGTATTTAAATCAAACTAGAAGCCAAGAACAAGAATTAGTTTTGAATCTAGCACCAGAGAAATTAGAAGTTGTCACCGATCCGATGGTTTTGGAACGAATCGTACGGGAATTCTTGCATAACGCCTGTAAATATACTCCAGCAGAGCAAATAATTACAGTTCAGACTGAAACTAACGAATCAGAAATTTCTCTTTGCGTTCTCAATACAGGGGTAGAAATTCCCATGGAGGAACAAGAATTAATTTTCGAGCGCTTTTATCGCATACCTAATAACGATCCTTGGAAATATGGCGGTACTGGATTGGGACTCACATTAGTCAAAAAATTAGCCCAAATGCTTGATGCCACTATTGATGTCACTAGTGAGAACGAACAAACGGTTTTTTGTATTAAATTCCCCGTTGATAATTCACGATCTGGTCGTTAGATATTTACGCTACTTTACACAAGTTTCCTAGTCAGTAGTTTGAGTATTGCGATCGCATGATTTACTAAAAGAGCGATCGCTCTACTTCAATCAACCACATCCTTTGTTTTGCGTGATACCATTTCTCCTTGAAGTTGCACTTAATATTAAGTACCTAAGCAGAATTATTTGTATATTCCATATTTTCCTAACCCCTAACCCCTAACCCCTAACCCCTAAACCCAATCTCAACTATCCAATTAATTTTGCACAACTACTTATAGTGGGAGTCTTCTCTCACATCTTAGATAAAAAATATGCTCTAATTTTCATTGATGCTATGTCATTCAAAACAGTGGCAAAAACTTTATTTGCTTGGACTATTATCGAAGTAGTAGTTTTATTAAACGGCTGGATGCTAGCTGGTAAAACTCAAAATCTTAATGATTTAATTGTATCTCCAGAATCGGCTCGAACTGCGACTGCACTAATGGCGCGAGGAAAAGCTCAACTCCAACAAGAAAACTATCGAGAAGCGATCGCTTTATTTAACGAAGCAATACAACTCAACCCCAATGATGCCGATTTATACTACGAAAGGGGTTCTATTTTAGGACAGCTAGGAGACAAAGAAGCAGCGATTAGAGATTTTGATAGTGCAATTCTCAGAAATCCCAAGCACAGTTGGGCGTATTTGCGACGAGCGGGAATGTCTTTTTACTTGGGTTTTGACCGTAGAGTCACAGACGATCGTGGAGTGCGATTGAGAACTTTAAACTATCAAGCCAGAAATGCTAGTGCCATGTTAGATTTGCAAACTGCCAAAAATTTATTTGCCCAACAGAACGATATGGAAGGGCATCAGATAGCAGAAAGCTTAATCAAACACTTCAATCAAAAACTTAGATAATTCCATAACAATTTAGAGATTACTTGTCAGGAAAAAAATAAAGCAATAGGGTAATTAGATGAATGAAACCGATCTAGTTTCCTGGTAACAATTATTGGAGGCTATGATGGTATTGCTAATCGAGTCAGCAGAAACATAATTTAATTGTTAATACACCTGTGATTAAAATGGATTTTCTGAATATTATTAATCTCATCCTGTTGTTAGTGGGAATAATCGTTGCTATTCCTTGTTTGGTTTTTTTTCTTGAATGTTTTGCCGCTGTTATATCGAGAAAATCTGACTTCAACTTTGAAGATCTAGCAAGACCCAAAACTACTATTTTGATACCCGCTCACAATGAGGCAGAGCAAATCAAAGAAGTATTAGAAGTATTGCAAACCCAAATAACTCCAGAAGACCAAATTATTGTCATTGCTGATAACTGTCATGATAATACTGCGGAATTAGCCAAATCTACAGGGGTAACGGTATTCGAGCGAGAAAATAAAGTCGATCGCGGCAAAGGATACGCTCTAGATTATGCCATGCAAAGGATTAAGGACGAACCTCCAGAAGTATTGGTGATTTTGGATGGAGACTGTATTATCGAACCCAATACCATCAGAAATATTACTTGTAAGGCGATCGCCACAGGTAGACCAGTACAATCGACCTATTTAATGGAGCAACCAGAAGAAACTAGCGTTAAAGATATGGTTTCAATGTTTTCTCTCAAAATTAAAAATCTGGTCAGATTGTTGGGTTTAAACCGTTTGGGTTGGCATTGTTTATTAACGGGTTCGGGAATGGCTTTTCCTTGGTCTCTAATCGAACCAATATCTTTGGCAGGAAGCAAGACTACAGACGATATGCAACTTACGGTAGATTTGGCTTTGGCTGGCTCTACTCCAGTGTTTTGCGAAGATGCTTTGGTCATGGGTCGTTTGATGAAAGACAAGGCGGCGACAAGTCAGCGATCGCGTTGGGAACACGGACATCTGGAAATGATCTTAGTGGAAGTTCCTCGACTATTAAAAGCTTTTGTAACTACAGGAAATTTAGCAGCTTTGGGGTTGGCTTTAGATATTTTTATCCCTCCCTTATCTTTATTAGTCATGGGCTGGATCGGGGTGGCGATCGCAACTTGGACGACTGTTCTTTTGACTGGTATTTCTTTTGTTCCTGGAATTTTAATTACCGTTGCGGGAGGTTTTTTGCTGTTAGGAGTTTTGATGGCTTGGGTGAGATTCGGACGTTCTGACTTGCCTTTGAAAAATCTCTTGGCTATTCCTTTTTATATGTTGAGTAAGATCCCGATTTATTTCAAGTTCTTAGTCAAGCCTCAAAGTCGATGGCTGAAAACTGAAAGAGATCTGCCAGAAAATTAATGATAACCGTGTAGAACTATATTTTCAGGATTAGATCGGGAAAAATTTAGCATTTTCTAATTTAAGGCAGTTAGTCTCGACATAGCAAAAAGATCCAAATATCTTTTGTTAGTCAAGTGAATTTATAGGGATTTTTCTCAGATGAAATACTCGAATTTTATTAAAAGTGGCTTGTTATGTCTTGCTCTAGCTGGTTGTACTAGCAATACTCAAACATCCAACAATTCAGTACCATCCGATATTAAAGCAGAAGCAGAGGCGACGGTTATTGATTTAACTCAAGTGGGCTGTCAGTTTTTAGAAGTAGAAGCCAAAGATTATCAATATCAGCCGACAAGTGCCGACGATTGCCAACAAATTAACTCGGAAACTTTAGCTGCTAGAAAATCGGAGTTCAAACCCCTAGAATTAAAACCTGGAAAATATATTTTTCGCGTAACCAATGCCAATGTTGATTATCCCTTAGGTTTTTACTTGCGGGGATCGGGAATCAAGCAAGTTAGTTTGCCCAAGGTAAGTGGTGGTGGTTTAACCAAGGGTACGACCAAGGACTATGAAATTACTCTCACAGCAGGAAATTACGTTTTTAGTTGCCCTCTAAATCC
>NZ_JBZNBU010000019.1:0-3610 GCF_058530065.1 Waterburya sp.
AATTATGAAAGTAGGAATCGTTAGAGAAGGCAAAACAAAAACCGATTCTAGAGTACCCTTAACACCAAAGCAATGCCGATACTTGCAAGATAAAGATCGCAACTTACAAATATTTGTCCAGCCCAGTCCAGATCGCTGCTTTACCGATTCCGAATATCGAAGTCAAGGTATCCCAATAACCGAAAATCTTGAGATGTGCGATCTGCTGTTAGGAATTAAAGAAGTTCCTATTTCAATGCTGCTGCCGAATAAAACTTACCTCTTTTTCTCCCATACAATCAAAAAACAACCCTATAATCGGGAACTACTCCGTTCGATTCTGCAACAAAAAATTCGCCTGATTGACTATGAATGTCTGCGGGATGAAAATGGCAGAAGAGTAATTGCTTTTGGACGCTGGGCGGGAATTGTGGGCGGTCACAATGCGATTTTGACTTGGGGCAGGCGATCGCGAGAATTCAATCTCAAACCCATGCATCACTGTCATGACTGGGCAGAAGCTCAAACCTATTATCAGAACTTACCCCTATCTAACATCAAGCTGGTAGTCACGGGAGAGGGTAGAGTTGCTAATGGAGCAACTGAAGCGCTGGAGCTGATGGCAATCGAACGAGTTTCGCCTCAAGCATTTTTAGAACACAATTTTAACAAGCCTGTTTATACACAGTTAACGGTTAAAGATATGTACCGTAAACCAGGATCGGCTTCTTTTGATGAAACTCATTATTATCAATATCCCGAACAGTATGAGTCGATTTTTGAACCCTATACCCATACTGCAAATATCATGCTCAATGGTATTTATTGGGATCGGCGTATTCCAGTTTTCTTTACCAAAGAAGACATGAAGCAAGAGAATTTTACCATTCAGATCATTGCCGATGTTACCTGCGATATTGCTCCTAATTCCTCAATTCCTGCAACTATCAGAGCTTCTTCGATCGCCGAGCCAATTTACGGTTATGATCCTGTATCAGAACAAGAAACCCAGCCATTTCAAAGTCACTGTGTCGATGTCATGGCAGTAGATAATCTTCCCAACGAACTGCCGAGAGATGCCTCAGAAGATTTTGGCGAGCGATTAATCTCAATAGTCTGGGCTGAGTTGAATCGAACTGATAGTCGAATGATTGACGAAGGAACGATCGCTTTTAAGGGTGATTTGAACCAACCTTATGAATATTTAAGAGATTATGTGAGCTAAACGAATCTAACGTCAATTGAGTATAATTTTTAACCCGAACGCGAAGCAGTTTAAAAATTTAGTTGCGGGGCATTACTGCCCGCTGAAAACTAAAAACTAAAAACTAAGAACTAAAAACTAAAAACTAAAAACTAAAGACTATTCTCTTCGAGCAATTCTCTTATCGCGAACTCAGATTAAAAAGCCATATCCAAGCACGATTGGGGAGGTTTGATAAATCATGTTTCCGATACATATCGCCCTGGTTATATTAGAGAATTTTTGGGACAAGGACAAGTGCCCGTCATTTTGGGTATACCGCTTTTATCTTTACCCAGCTTTAGCAGACTAATTTGTTTCTTAGGGGTTAATTAGCAGTCCATAGCTTACAATCTTTCAAAACAATAAGGTTAAAATAACAGCAGATATCTAGCCCTAAAAGGATTGAGTTATGTTTGGCAAGTCTCCCCGTGAAGCGCAAAAACCCACAGTATCAGATCTCAAAGACATCAAACTGTCGCCTCCTACTGCTGTAGAACTAAAATCTCAAGAAACTTCATTACAAACCGAAGAACCTACTCTTGTCGAATCAAACGAACTTGTTTCTACAGTTGAGAAAATCAGTCGGATTGTCTCCCCTTATTTTGTGGCGATCGTTGGTTTGTCTTTATACGAGAATAATTTTCTCATTGGTACAATTTTGATTTTGGTAGGTATTCTCTCTTTGCTGAAAGTTTCCACTCAAGATGTGGGTAACTTCTTAGAATGGTTGAAGAATTTTCTCGGTTTGGGAAAATAGTTTAATAAATCCGTTTCAAAATAAAAAAATATTGGTAAAAAGAGTCATTAGTTGTTAGTGTTTTATATGTTTGTAGGAGCGTTGTTTATTCACTAGCCCAGGTAATTTTTGTTTTGTAACAAAATAAGTTTGGAAATCAATTGTTCGATAATACTAATCACTAATGGCTAACATCTCATAACTAATAACTAAATCGTGGTTTTCTTAGCAGAACAAATAAGTACCTAAGCAGAATTATTTGTATATTCCATATTTTCCTAACCCCTAACCCCTAACCCCTAAACCCAATCTCAACTATCCAATTAATTTTGCACAACTACTTATTAAATAATCAATACCAACTTCAAAAAGGGTTGGGACGTACTGCAACGGGACATCAAACTTGGCTAGCAATCGATCGCGATCGCAATTTAGAAGTAGCGATTAAATTGTTGGCTTTTAATCCTCAAATGCGCTGGGAAGAATTAAAACTATTTGAGCGAGAAGCTCAAGTTTTAAAAGCTTTGAATAAAAGATTATTTAGACATCAATTAAGCTATTAGTTACTTATTACTTACCTAAAAGGCGGTGCATACATTAAACCACCATCTTTCCACAAAGCATTTAAACCCCTTTCCAAAGCAAAAGGTTCGCCAATATTGCGCTCGTAAATTTCACCATAATTACCAACGTGCTGAATAATTCGTCTAGTAAAATCATTAGGCAAGCCGAGATTCTGTGCCAGATTGTCTTCTAAATATAAAAACCGATTAATTTCCCGATCTTTACTTTTAGCTAAACGGTTAACATTTTGGGAATTAATTCCCAACTCTTCTCCTTGAATTAGAGCATAAACCGTCCATTTAACCGCATCAAACCATTGAGAATCGCCATTTGCCACCAGAGGGCCTAAAGGTTCTTTAGAAAGAGTTTCTGCTAAAACTAAATGTTCTTCAGGTCGGTCGAATAGAGCGCGACGAGCAGTTAATTGAGAGCGATCGCTAGTTACCACCTGACAATTTCCCTCTTCATATTCTTCATAGAGACTATCCGCATCGTCAAACAACAAGGGAGTGTAACTCAAACCCAATTTTCTCATCCGAACTTCTAAATTCTGTTGGTGAGTCGTTCCAGATAAAATACAGACAGATTTATTATCTACATCTTCTAGCATCTCAATTCCGCTATTATTAGCCACTAGCAAACCTTGAGCGTCATAAAAAGTAGTAGGAGCAAATTCCATCCCCATAGAAGTATCTCGGCTGAGAGTCCAAGTAGTGTTGCGACTCAATAAATCTACTTCTCCCGCAGTCACTGCCTTAAAACGTTCTTGAGCGTTGAGATTGCGATATTCTACCCGATCTGGATCGTCAAATAAAGCGGATGCGATCGCCCGACAAAAATCTACATCCATTCCTGAATAGTTACCATTGTCATCTACTGCACTAAATCCAGGCAATTGACCGTTAACCCCGCAGATTAATTTGCCTCGCTGTTTGACTAGATCCAAGCGACTCTGGCGATCGCTTTGTAGTGCAAGATCGTTACTGGAATTGCTCGAATCGCCGTTTTGACTGTGACAACTAGTAGCTAAGATAAAAAATAATAATAAAACAAAAAATTTGGGTTTCACGTTATGGGAAAAAATA
>NZ_JBZNBU010000020.1:0-7458 GCF_058530065.1 Waterburya sp.
GCAAACAGAAATTTCTGCCTCCACGTTTGGTAACGGTCGAGCGGGTAATATTAATATTACTGCCGATAACTTTAACCTCACAGAAGGGGCGACAATTATCACCGACACCGCTAGTAGCGGACAAGAAGGAGATATTCAACTACAAATTAAAGAGAATCTGAATTTAGTTGATAGTGCGATCGCTGCTAGTACTGGTTCTAACTCTGTCGGTCAAGGGGGAAATATCAATATTCGCTCGGCAACAGTCAGCCTCGATCGCTCTCAAGTTGCCGTTAATAGCCAGGGAGAGGGGACTGGGGGCAATATTATTTTGCAAGCCAATAATCTAACTCTAGATAACCAGTCTGCTATCAATGCAGAAACCTTGAGTACCGATGGAGGTAATATCGAACTTGTCTTGAGTGAGAATTTGTTTTTAAGAGAAAACAGTCAAATCACTGCTACGGCGGGAACGGCTCAAGCTGGAGGGGATGGGGGCAACATCGATATCGATGCCCAATTTATCTTGGCATTTCCTACAGAAAATAGCGACATCACCGCCAATGCTTTTTTAGGTAACGGGGGCAATATAACTATTAATGCTGAGAGTATCTTAGGTTTGGAATTGCGATCGCAATCTACTAGCTTTAGCGATATTACTGCTAGTTCCAAATTTGGGCTAGCGGGGAATGTTCGTATCCGCACTCTAGAAACTGACCCCAATCGCGGTTTGGTTAACCTACCCCAGCAAGCTGTCGATACTCAAGTAGTGCTGGGTTGCGATGTAGATGGAGACGGTACAGTCGCTTTTTATAATTTAGGAAAGGGTGGTTTAGCAAATAGTCCCCAAGATTTTCTGCTTCCCCATAGTGCGATCGACGAATGGCTTCCTCTAGCTGACAATTCACCAGCAAAACTGGATTTTCGATTAGATAACCAGCTAAAAACCAACATTAAAAAACAATTAGTTCCAGTTTGCCAGAGATAAGCAAACATGAAGTTGTGTTAAATTCTGCAAAACTATGGGATTTTTTACCGATAACTTAAAAACTGAAGTATTAACTCCATTTATAAGAATGTCGAACCTGAAAAATATCAATACTAAATTGATCATGCCTTTTATGCCTTTTATGTCTTTGCTGTTTTATTCAATGGCACTCGCGATCGGTTTTTGTGTTGAAATTGATTCAAGCCTCTTAGCTAAAATCGATTGTCTTACTAATAATTTTTGCACCGAAGTACACAAAAAAAATAAGTTTTAATCTGCAATCTAAATTATTGAATTAATGACAAATTTTGAAAGCGATCGCTTTTCTCTTCCAATGCTAAAAATCTAAAGTTGTTCGTAGCGTTTCTCGGACTCATGAGGCACACCTGCCTTCTGCCTTCTGCCTCAAAACGGCTTTGTTGCATAAATAAGGTGGCGAAGGGTAGAAATTACCAAGTGGTAGATTAAAGTTAGCCACAACCAAAAAACCTAATACCTTACCAATATGAAAACTACTATATATCTTGCGAAATTGTCGAATTTTCCAGTGATAACTCAAAAGTAGCGATATTAGATCGATCTAGATAATAGTAGTACAACTAAGTGTTTATTCTATTTGCCGATAGTTCGTAATATTTTTAATAAAAAAATTAGGGGTCTGTGAATATTCTCAATATTTAGTTAATAAATATTTTTAGTTTAAAGATGAAAAAAATTGCGATCGTTGGCTTATCTTGTCTTCTACCAGGTGCTACGAACCCCGAACAATACTGGCAAAATTTAATCGAAAGAAAAGATTCAACTTCCCTGGCTACCGAAGAACAAATGGGAGTTGATGCTAATATTTTTTACGCCAGTCAAAAAAGAGTTAAGGATCGCTATTATTGTCTTCGGGGCGGATATATTAGAGACTTTCAATTTGATGCTAGTGATTATGAAATAGATCGAGATATTTTAAATGATTTAGATCCACTTTATCAATGGTCGCTTTATGTAGCAAAAGAAGCATTACAAGATAGTGGTTATTTTGGCGATCGCACGGTTTTAGATAACTGTGGAGTCATTCTAGGCAATCTTTCTTTTCCTACTCGTAAATCCCATCATCTTTTCGCTCCAATATATCATCGGGCGATTAATTCGGCAATTCAAAAGCTGTTAAACAAACCTGATTTTAAATTAAAAAATAATCATAAGCAAATATCTACTTTAAATAGTAATATTTCTGGTTATCCCGCAGCTTTAATTGCCGAAGCTTTATCTTTATCGAAAATTAATTTTTCCCTCGATGCTGCCTGCGCTTCTTCTCTTTATAGTATCAAGCTTGCTTGCGATTATTTATTAGCTAATAAAGCGGATTTAATGTTAGCGGGGGCGGTTAGTTGTGGAGATCCCTTATTTATCAATCAGGGATTTTCTATTTTTCAAGCATATCCAGAAAGCGATTGCTCTCGTCCTTTGGATAAGTCTTCAGAAGGCTTAATTGCTGGGGAAGGGGCGGGTATGGTGGTTTTGAAAAGATATGAAGATGCCTTGCGAGATGGCGATCGCATTTACGCCACGATTAACGGCATTGGTTTGTCTAATGATGGCAAGGGGAAATTTGTTTTGCAACCTAATTCTAAGGGTCAAGTTCTTGCTTTTGAGAGGGCTTATAATCGTGCCGATATCAATCCAAATAGTATTGACTATATTGAATGTCACGCTACGGGTACGCCTGTAGGAGATATTGTCGAACTAAACTCAATAGAGGAATTTTTTGGGCAAGATAATAATTCTCTTTTATTGGGTTCGGTCAAATCAAATTTAGGACATTTACTCACTACTGCGGGTATTGCTAGTTTAATTAAAGTAATTTTAAGCATCAATAAAAATTTAATCCCTGCAACTATTAAGATCGATAAACCATTGCGATCGCAACTAGGAAATATAGGCGGAGAAAAGATTGTTACCAAGTCTACTATTTGGGATAAAAATATAAAAAGGGCGGGAGTTAATGCTTTTGGTTTTGGTGGTTGTAATGCTCATTTAATCATTGAGTCATCAGACTTATCGGAGAAGTTAGGGGAAAGGGTAAAGGGAAAGCGGTGCGACCCCCTAAAGGGTTCAGCAGTTCCTACAACGGAGGAAACCTCCCTTCGGGTTCAGCACTTTTCTCAAGTCGGGGAACCCGCCCAACGAAAGTGCTTCACCGCAACGGACTGCTTCACCGCGTCGGCGAAAGACGCAAGGGAACGCGCACCAAGACAGGGGGAAAGCAAAAAAGATAAACAATATCCCCTAGCTATTATTGGTATGGATGCCTTTTTTGGAGAATGTGATGGGTTAGATAGTTTCGAGCGCACCATATACGATGGCATACAACATTTTATCCCGTTACCCCCTCAACGTTGGCAGGGAATTGAAGCAGAAACTGAATTACTAAAAGAGTATGGTTTTATAGAAGGAAAAGCACCAAAGGGAGCATATATAAAAGATTTTGATTTTGATTTTCTGCATTTTAAAATTCCTCCTAAAGAAGAAGATCGCTTGATTCCCCAACAGTTACTGATGTTAAAAGTTGCAGATCGAGCAATACAAGATGCAGGTTTAATGGAAGGGAGAAATGTTGCCGTTATTGTGGCGATGGAAATCGAATTGGCTTTACATCAATATCGGGGAAGAGTCGATTTGTTATGGCAACTTAAAGAAAGCTTGAAACAAGCAAAGATCGCACTATCTGAAGAAGAGATTGAAGAACTAGAAAAGATTGCCAAAGACAGTCTTCATCCACCAGCAGCAGTAAATCGATATACCAGCGTGATTGGTAACATTATGGCGAGTCGTATCGCTGCTAAATGGGATTTTACGGGAGCATCTTTTACTATTTCTGCGGGAGAAAATTCCATTCTCAAGGCTTTGGAAGTAGCACAATTAATGTTGATCAATGGTGAAGTGGAAGCCGTAGTTTTGGGGGCTATAGATTTAGCTGGAGGAGTAGAAAGTGTATTATCCCAGCAAAAATTATCGGCTATTAATACAGGAGTTAAAACTCTTAGTTTTGATGCTCATTCTAATGGTTGGCTGGTAGGGGAAGGTGCGGGTGCAGTAGTTTTAAAACCATATAGTAATGCTAAAGAAAATCGAGATAGAATTTATGCAACCGTTGATGCTATCTCTTTAGTTCATAATTACAGTCAAAATAAGTCTTCAGAATCTATTAAACGAGCTTGTCAGCAAGCTTTTAAAGCTACAGGAATTAGCTCACAAGATATTGGTTATTTAGAAGTTTTTGCAAGTGGAATCCCCCAAGAAGATCGGGCGGAAATAAAGGGAATACTTAAAGCATATTCTAATAGCGATCAACTGCGTTGTTGTCTGGGTAGTATTAAAGCAAATATCGGTCATACTCGTGCTGCTTCTGGTATTGCTAGCCTGATTAAAACGGCATTGTGTCTCTACCACCGCTATATTCCTGCTTCTCCTAATTGGACGCAGCCCAAACAATTAGAGTTGTGGAAAGATAGTTCTTTTTATGTAGCTACGGAATCGAAAACCTGGTTTTTAGAATCAGGTCAAACTAAAAGAATAGCTGCTATTAATAGCTTGGGAATCGATCGCACTTATGCCCATGTTATTTTATCGGAAGAGACTACTCAGAAAGAACGTCTTAGTAACTATCTCCAGAAAAGTCCTTATTATCTATTAATTATTAAAGCGAGAAACTACGAACACTTGCTAGAAAGAGTTAAAGAGTTACAGCAGAGTTTAGAAAGTCATGATTTAGCTTTATTAGCAACGAAATATTATCGAGATTGGCAACATAATACTAACCTAAAATATAGTCTTGTTCTCATTGGCAGCAATAAAAATGACATCCTGAAAGAAATAAACTTTGCCCTACAAGGAATAGTAAAAGCTTTTAGTGAAAAGAATGAATGGAAAACTCCCAATGGTAGTTATTTTACAGCTAATCCTTTGGGTAAAAAAGGCAAGATTGCTTTTGTCTATCCTGGTATGGCTAGCTCGGATATCGGCTTGGGAAAAGATATTTTTAGACTATTCCCTAGACTTCATGAAATTGCTCCTAGTTTTACTAATAATTTCGGTCAAAGCCTACAGGAAGATTTACTCTATCCCAGAAATTTAACCAATCTTCCAGAGAAAATAAAAGCAAACAGTAATAAGTTTTTTAGTAATGGTTCGGTGATGTCTCAAACTGGCATCAGTCTGGCTACTTCATATACCCTAATCCTTAAAGATATATTCCAAGTTAAACCACAGATGGCTTTTGGTTATAGTTTGGGAGAGGCTTCCGCAATGCTATTTGCTTTGGGTATATGGAAAGATAAATTTCATCATCATGCTAAAAGCGCGAGTGCGGCATTACAATCTTCTCCTTTATTTAAAACAGAATTATGTGGGGTTTGTATGGCGGGGCGAGAGTTTTGGAATTTGCCTATAACTTCAGATAATCAAGCAGAAAAATTCTGGCAATCTTATCTCCTTAAAGTACGAGTCGATCGCGTCAAAGAAGTATTAAAATCGGAAACTAAAGTTTATTTGACCTTTATTAATACCCCAGAGAAAGCAGTAATCGCTGGTGAGCCACAATCTTGTTTGAGAGTAATTAATAAACTCAATTGCCAATATATTGTTATTGATTTCGATAGCGTTTTACATTGCGAAATTGCTCGAACTCGCTACAAAGAATTGATCGATATACATAACCTACCGATTCAAAGTCAACCAGATATCGATCTTTATTCTTCCATCACAGGTCAACCCCTCCAACTAACAAATAATAACCTGTCTCACAATTCATCAGAAGTATGCAGTCAAACAGTTGATTTTCCCCGAATTGTCGATCGCGTTTATCAAGATGGAGCGAGAATCTTTATTGAAGTAGGGGCTAAAAATAATTGCACTAATTGGATCGACCGCATTCTTCAAGATAAAGAATATTTAGCCGTTTCTATTAATACTAAAGGAGTCAGCGATCGCGTACAAATAACTAGGCTGTTGGCAAAACTAATTAGTCACGGTGTTTCTCTGGATTTATCCCCTCTGTTTCCAGATATTGCTACAGTTTCTCCTAAGAATAAATCTATTATTCAAAAAGTCACTTTAGGAGGTAAAAGAATCCAAGAATATATATTAACTCCAGAAAACAAAGCAAAATTTCAACTGGTAGTTTCTAAAAGCTCAACTAGAGATAATATGCAACCAGATAGGAAAAAATATAAACAAGATCTCAATATAAATCGATTACAAATTGCAGTTGCTCGACAATTAATTCTTGAAAGAAGGCAGAAGGCAGGAGGCAGAAGACAGGAGGCAGAAGACAGTCCTAAAGGATTAGCTCCGCGACATGAAGTTAGTCCTTTAGGGTTCCGATCCGCGTCAAGTCAGAAGCCCGATAATAGTATAGTTTGGAATGAAGCAGATCTCTTAGAATTTGCTAAAGGAAATATTGCCGATGTCTTTGGGGATGAATATCAAATTATTGATTCCTACTCCCGACGAGTCAGACTACCTTTACCACCCTATTTATTGGTAAGTCGAGTTACCAAACTAGAGGCAAAAATAGGAGAATATAAACCTTCTGCCATAACCACAGAATACGATATTCCGAGTAATGCTTGGTATGCAGTAGATCGCCAAATCCCTGGATGTATTGCGATCGAGTCTGGACAATGCGATCTATTATTAATTAGTTACCTAGGAATCGATTTTGAAAATAAAAGAAAATTAGTTTATCGCTTGTTAGATTGTACTCTTACTTTTCTCGAAGAACTACCCAAGGAAGGAGATACTTTACGCTACGACATCAAGATTAATTCCTTTGCCAAAAGTGGCGATAACTTACTCTTTTTCTTTAGCTATGAATGCTTTGTTAAAGATAAAATGATTATTAAAATGGATGGAGGCTGTGCTGGCTTCTTTTCTGATACTCAGTTGGAGCAAGGTAAAGGAGTTATTGTTACCGAAAAAGAACTAGCTGCTAGAAAAAAGATTGCTAAGCAAAAATTTGAACCTTTGCTAGTTTGTAATAAATTCAATTTTAACGAAGCCGATCTATCCCATCTAATCCAAGGAAATTTAGATCGATGTTTTGGCAGACATTACCATCAATATGGTTTAAATAAATCCTTGCGATTACCTCCTCAGAAAATAATGATGATCGATCGCATAACTTCTGTCGATCCCACAGGAGGAGATTGGGGATTGGGTTTGATTGTGGCTGAAAAACAACTCGAACCCGAACATTGGTATTTCCCCTGTCATTTTCAAGACGATCCTGTTTTAGCAGGTTCGCTACAATCAGAAGGCTTCAGTCAAATCTTACAATTTTATTTACTTTATTTAGGATTACATACCCTAACTAAAGATGCTCGCTTTCAACCTATTTACGGACAACCCCAAGTAGTTCGCTGTCGGGGACAAGTAACCCCAATTTCTGCTAAATTAATCTATCGTTTGGAAGTCAAAGAAATTGGTTTAGTTCCCCATCC
>NZ_JBZNBU010000021.1:0-20925 GCF_058530065.1 Waterburya sp.
AATTAATTTCCTTACGATTCAAAGTACATGCGGGCAAGCCCTTTGTCGTTTCGAGGCTTTAGGCTTTAGGCTTTAGGCTTTAGGCTCTAGGAAACTAAAACAGTGTATTTGTTCGCATGGTTTCTATTTGAAATGACTATACAAGTTCATCTAATTAAACGCCTCATTTCCAGGTATGGTAGTTAAGACTCCAAAAAAGTTAAAACTTAATTTGCTTTTATGTTACATTTTCTTTACATTATTTATAAGTTTTTGTACAAAAAGTAACATAATTAATTGAACATGAGTGATAACCAGCAATTTATAGTTCGAGATGGTACTACCAGTGTGGGCTTAGATGCAGCCTTACTCGAATCCGCAGCAGGACTAACCTTGAGTGGTGCTACTGACACTATCGATCCTGAATCCGATGCCTTTGGTGTGGGTTTTGACATTACCGAAGAGAGTGATTTTCTTTTTAGTGATACCGATGGCTTTGCTCCCATTACAGGAGAAATCGAGCATACTGGCACGATCACCTTTAGTAGCGAGTTAGGTCCCATTACTGTAGGCGACTTCACTATTGGTTTTGATGGGGAGCGAGTTAGCGAGACTACCAGTGGCTTTTTTGTGGCAAATACCATAGAAGGAGTACTACCCGACGGGGCAATTCTGTTTGATATTGCTCCTCCCGAAGCCGTGGAAATTGAATCGGGCGAACTGAGTATCGGTAGTGCAGATCTCTTGGTATCTCCTGAATTTGCAGGAGTTTTACTCGATACTGAATTAGCAGCAGCAGATTTAACTGGGGCTGATGTTGGCGATGCCAGAATTGATTCAATTACAGACGATTTAACTGGTCAAAATCTTAATCTAGTTAAAGATGGTACTACCAGTGTTGGCTTAGATACAGCTTTACTCGAATCCGCAGCAGGGTTAACCTTGAGTGGTGCTGATGACGTAGTAGATCCTGAATCCGACGCTTTTGCCGTTGGTTTTGATATCACTGAAGAGACCGATTTTCTCTTTAGTGATACCGATGGCTTTGCTCCCATCCAAGGAGAAATCGAACATACTGGCACGATAACCTTTAGTAGCGAGCTGGGTCACATTACTGTAGGCGACTTCACCATTGGTTTTGATGGGGAGCGAGTTAGCGAGACTACTAGTGGCTTTTTTGTGGCAAATACCGTAGAAGGAGTACTACCCGACGGGGCAATTCTGTTTGATATTGCTCCTCCCGAAGCTGTAGAAATTGAATCGGGAGAACTGAGTATCGGTAATGCAGATCTGTTGGTATCTTCTGAATTTGCAGGAGTTTTACTCGATACTGAATTAGCAGCAGCAGATTTAACTGGGGCTGATGTTGGCGATGCCAGAATTGATTCAATTACAGACGATTTTATCGACCCCCAACTAAATTTAGTTCAAGATGGTACTACCAGTGTTGGCTTAGATGCAGCCTTACTCGAATCCGCAGCAGGACTAACCTTGAGTGGTGCTACTGACACTATACATCCTGAATCCGATATCTTTGGTGTGGGTTTTGACATTACCGAAGAGAGTGATTTTCTCTTTAGTGATACCGATGGCTTTGCTCCCGTTACAGGAGAAATCGAGCATACTGGCACGATCACCTTTAGTAGCGAGCTGGGTCACATTACGGTAGGCGACTTTACCATTGGTTTTGATGGGGAGCGAGTTAGCGAAACTACTAGTGGCTTTTTTGTGGCAAATACCGTAGAAGGAGTACTACCCGACGGGGCAATTCTGTTTGATATTGCTCCTCCCGAAGCCGTGGAAATTGAATCGGGCGAACTGAGTATCGGTAGTGCAGATCTGTTGGTATCTTCTGAATTTGCAGGAGTTTTACTCGATACGGAATTGGCAGCAGCAGATTTAACTGGGGCTGATGTTGGCGATGCCAGAATTGATGCTCTATTTATTTAGCGTCAGTTCGGGTTAATAGATCGATTTGTTGGGATAGCCATTAGCTTTTAGCCAATCTTTAAGACTCGATAACTAATGAAAAGTGGAAAAAAGCCAGTTTTAAAATCGCCTTTTAGTAAGCATTTGAGCCTATCCCGAATTCACGTTATTTAAGATCAATTCATTTTGTTTTTTAAATTGACCAGCAGTCAGAGCAAGCTCTGTTGTTTCACGACGGAGTAATCTCTGACAGTTGGTCAGCCCTAAAGGATTCCCTGACGCTAAGCTAACCCTTTAGGGTTGGTCAAATCAGAAATTTTGGAATACTAATCATCTATTAATCACTAACTATTAACCATTCTTACAAACTACACTGCGATACATTTCTCCTAAATGAGCGATAACGTCAATCAAAGCTAGGCGATAGTCAGTCAAATACTCAGTATTCATGTTTTCAAATCTTAATTGGCGTTCTAAACCATCGATTACTTCCAAATGAATTTCAACCACTTTATTCATCGGCAGATTGACAAAGAAGGCTGATTCTACAAAGCGATCTATAAAATTGTTGACATCCTCTTCATCGGAAAAATAATTGAGTAAAATTTGAGCGTAAATTGACTTAAATCTTTTTAGTAGTTTTTTTTGTTCCAGTTCAGAAAGATTAACAAAAAAAGACTCCCGATCTCTACTGAAATAAACATCCGAATAGCCCAATCTTTCATTAAGTTTTTGATTGAGCTTGTTTTGTTGGTTGCGATTTAGGTCGGATTGAGTTTTAGGGGGATCGAGTCTCATTTTGCATCTCCTATATATCCGCTTCAGCTTACCGATAGTAGTTGTTTAATTTCCCTTGTACTGGTAGACAAGTTAACTATTTGAGGAGTTTTTCTATTTTACTTTCAAACTGGGGCATTTCCGACCAGCAATGATGGCAAAACCAATATTCACGGCGATCGCTTATATAATGAAGCATTTTGGAAGAGCAGCAAGGGCAGATAGTTGAGGCATTCATAATTATTTTAACCAAGTATTTATAATATTTTTAACTATTTAATTTTGTCGAGACAGAGGTTAGATTGCAGTCAATTGTGGTTCTAAATCCTCTACAGAGAAATTGCGAGCATCAATAACTTTTTGCAGTACTTTTTTGCCTTTTTCCCCGACGTAGATTTCTAATCTACTTTCGGATATGGGTTTAAATAAAAACCTTTGTTGAGGAAAGATGACTTTTTCCTGCAACACGCCATCCCTATTAACCAAGCAAACAATCTGTACTTTATGAGTAGAATTAAGGTAGTAATATAGTGTTTGAGTAAGTAATTGGACTGTTGTAGAACCTGACATAATATTTTCCTCTCTTAGATCTTGTTCGTATCATAGTTTTTGAATTTGAAGAAGCTGTGAGGAACTTGAAGAAAATATAAAAAATATCAACAGGGTTCAATTAAAAGAGTTTTTAGTAGTTAGTTTTTAGTTTTTAGTTCAATTAAGTAGTAGATTTGAACCACTAATTAATTAAGTACGGACGTTTCATGAAACGTCCGTACAGTACTCAAATCGAAGATTATGAGAGGGGACTTAGACCCAAAAACTAATAACTAATAACTAATAACTAATAACTAACCGAAGGTTAAAATTATGGCGACTACTGAAGAACTAAGACATAAAATTGCCAGTGCCGACGATCTTAAATCTGTAGTTAAGACGATGAAAGCTTTGGCAGCAGTAAGTATTCATCAATACGAACAGGCAGTAGAGTCTTTAGCAGAATATAATCGCACTTTAGAAATGGGATGGCAGATCTTACTGCAACGAGATCCGCAAATGTTATTGAAACCCACATCTCCACCGAAAAAAGCTGGATTGGTGGTTTTTGGTTCGGATTGGGGAATGTGCGGTCAGTTTAACGAACGAATTGCTGACTATACTGGCAAACTTTTAGGCGATCGCCCCAGAGAAACTCTGATGATTAATGTCGGGGCGAAAATAGCTACTGGTCTTCAAACAAGAGGATTTAACTGTGATGCTAGCTTCAACCTACCCAGTTCGGTTACGGGCATCACCGCAGTTGTGCAGCAGATTGTTTTAAGTTTAGAAAACTGGCGCGAACACCATCAACTCGATCGCATCGATCTAATCTACAACTGTATCGATTCGGGGATTCACTACCAGCCCAGACGATCGCAAATTTTTCCTTTGAATTCAGACTGGTTACAACGATTAAAACAGAAAAAATGGTCTGGTTCTAGTCTTCCTCTATTCACCATGGAGCGGAACAAATTAGCATCCGCTTTGTTTCGACAGTACTTCTTTGTTGCTCTCTATCGCGCCTGTGCCGAATCCCTCAAGAGTGAAAGTACTAGTCGCCTGGCTGCGATGCAGATGGCGGAAAAGAATATTACCGAACGTCTAGACGAACTGAATATGCAGTTTAACCAACAACGCCAAACTATTATTACTGAGGAATTATTGGATCTAGTGGCAGGATTTGAGGCATTACTAGTATGAAGTCAGAAGTTAGAGATTTTCTTCTGACTTTACTGTCTGCTGCGTTTTAACCGATTGAGAATCCGATTTGCTAACATCGAACCCGTGACTGGTTTGCAAATATAATCATCCGCACCGCTGGCAAATGCACGATACTGAGTTTTTTCATCTTGGTGGACACTTAAAAATAGAATCGGTAGATGCTGCCAACGGCGATCGCTTCTTAAGACTTGACAAATTTCAATTCCGTCTATCTGAGGCATTTCAATATCGAGAATTAGCATATCTGGTTCGACCTCTTCTAATACCTCCCAAAAGTGCTGCGGTTCATTGAGGGTAGTCAGGTCAAAACCCCAAGGCTGTAAAGAGATTTCCAAAGACAATAAGACCTGCGGATCGTCATCTAACAAAAGAATTTTGGTAGCCCCCCCCGAATTTTGTAGTAGTTCGATAACCGTGTCAATGGCAACCTGCGGTTCGACGGGGTGTTGTAGGGTAATATTTCCTCCCTTTCGTACCAACTCCAGACGGTCGATTAATCGAGCGGATTGGGGGATCGTCACTATTGGTAGTTGCGGATGTTCTTGATGTAGTTTTTCGAGGAAAGCTAAATCTTCGCCATCGGGAAAGATAATTTGGTAAAGCAAGACATCAACAGATTCGCGATCGACGATCGCTTTTGCTCGTTCTAGATCCGAGGCAATAAAAGTTTTAATATTGTTTAAATGGGCTTGAGTCTCTAATTGCTGGCAGAAATCGGCATCGGTATCGACGATTAACAAAGAAACAGTTTTACCCAAAGCATTTTTAACAGTTTCTTCAAATGGCTGATGCTGTAATTCAGTTTGTAGAGCAGAAATCAACTCGGCGATCAACGGCAAACTAGCAAGATCGACAGGATTATCTCTCAACTGTTGTTCTAGTTGTTTGGCAACCCTCGAACCATCAGGGAAACCAAAGCAGCCTAAAGAACCTGCCAGTTTGTGCGCCGAATTCAAAGCGCGATCGCGTATCTTTTTAGTTAACTTTTCTTCTGCGATCGCTACAGCTAAATTTTCTAAATCTCTCAATCTTTGAAATGCTAGATCTTTAAATTTAGACCAAGTTTCAGCTATAACTTTGGTTCGTGCTTCTTTGGTAATGGTTGTAGTTTCAAATTTTCGATCTTCATCGGACTTGAGACGATAGCCGACACCATAGACAGTTTTAATTGTATCCTTGTCTAAACCAGCTTGCTTGAGTTTCTGGCGCAATCCTTTGATATGAGTTCTGACTGCTTCCTCTCCTGGAGGATCTTCACCCGACCAAAGGTTGTTAATAATTGCTCCAGGGCTAAATACTTGTTGTGGATGGCGCATGAATAATTCCATCATGCCATACTCTTTGGGGGTTAGGGGTAAAAGTTGCTGCTGGTGATGAACCTCATGAGTTTTGGGATTGAGGATTAATTTTCCCCACTCAAGGGTAGGAGAGGCAACGTTGATCTCTCTTCTTAGTAAAGCGCGAATCCTAGCGGTAAGTTCGTCAAAGTCAAAGGGTTTGACCACATAATCATCTGCCCCAGCATCTAAGCCCACAACCTTATCGGTGTTGCGATCGCGAGCCGTTAACAGCATAATTGGCATAGTATAACCTTCTGCTCTAATTTGCTGACACAGAGCAATACCATCAATATCGGGAAGCATCCAATCTAATACCACCAGATCGAAGTCAAATAGTAAGACAAATTCCCAGCCCATCTCGCCAGTGTTGGCAATATCTACGGCATAACGCTGCTCGATTAGCTTATCTGCCAAGACTTCCATCAACTGTTCGTCATCATCGATGAGTAAAATTCTCACAATTGGTTCTGATACCTTCTCCTTTTCATATTATAGGGATTTTAAGTGGGCTAAGTTTGCCAGTGAAAAAATATTAGGTTGGTTAGCAATTTTATAGTCATTCCCATTAATTTCCGTATCCTTTAGGTTATCTTTTTTTTTGGTAATTAGGTAATAGGTAATAGGTGGCAGATCTACGATCGAGCGTATGGTTTCTTCTTCAGAAGTTTGCTTGTGGTTCGTGGTTTTGTCAAGGGGGATCGAGATATCCTTTAGGGCAACTTCGTACTGTTTAGAATAACTATAATTATCAACCAAAATACTCACAACTTCTTTAATTCTCGACCGTAACTTAATATACATAAACAGAAAATCTGTTTTCCCTCAAACGTTACTTCACTCAGAGAGGAAAGAATGATGTTGTCTATCCAGCATCCTATAAATATTGGTACAAAAAAAGCTCGCCGATCGAATCTACTGTTAAATTTACTGTCAAAGACAGAGCGACAAAAACTTTTAATCGATGCCAAACGAGTTGTTTTGACAGCCAAAACAACCCTTTATCAACCACAAAATACGATCGAGCAGGTTTACTTTCCTCTGGGAGGTATTATTTCTTTAATGAACATCAGCGAAGCTGGTTTAATTGCCGAATCTGCTGCGATAGGTAACGAAGGAATGGTAGGGATTGATGCTGTTCTAGGTTGTAAATACACGAGTAACTTTGTGGTAGTGCAAACTGAATGTAATGCGATCGCCATCTCTGCGAACACTGCTAGGCGAGAATTTAACCGTAGTGATGAATTTCAACGAGTATTGTTATTATATTTCCAAGCTCGTTTGACTCAAGCTTATCAAAACGTATTTTGTAGCTGCCATCATAGCCTAGAACAGCGACTAGCACGTTGGTTGGTGTATTACAGCGAGCATTTAGACACTAAAGACATATTGCTTACTCAAGAAACCCTTGCGGATTTAATTGGAGTCAGACGATCTAGCCTTTCAGTAATAGCAGCAAATCTACGACAAAGAAACTTAATTGATTACAATCGAGGCAAAATAACTATTATTAACCCAAGAATCTTAAAAGCAGTTGCTTGCAATTGTAATTCGGTAATTTCAGAAGAGTATTTCCGTTTGTTATTTGGTAGTGGTTAGTTGTTATTAGTCTGACTTCTATTTCATAGCTTCATTATTTTTCTGTCAGAATTCCGACAGACATTATCTTACTTTTTTGCCAGCATGATTTTAACTGTTTTAAACTTGCATTTTTCGCTCAAATTAGTATCTCTTCAAACACATAATCTTATCTGCAAAATCCATCACTTTGAGAAGTATTAGCATGATGAATTACCAAAGATTGTCTGACACGGTTAGCTCTCATTACCAAACAATCGATCAAAGAAAACTGGAAATTCCCTGGTGGGTGAAAATTACTACCGCTCGACCGAGATGTGTTTATTATTTTGGTCCATTTGATAGTAGAGCGGAGGCAAGTAAATCGCAATCTGGCTATATTGAGGATTTGATAGCAGAAGAAGCTCAAGGAATCGCAGTGGAGATCGAGCAAACAAATCCTCAATCTCTAACCACTAATCACTAACCATTAATAAACTCAATATCTCAAGGATTTACCGTTGTCAGCCGAATTATGTACGAGATTTTTGTTTGGGTCTAACTGTCCCGATTGCAGCCATCGATCTATTTTTGGACTTTGTTTCGCTAAAGATAATTGTGATCGCAACACTTCTCCTTCTAGCACTTCTTTATCTAACAGAGTTTGAGCCAGGGAAAGTAAAAGTGGTTGGTTTTCTCTAAGAATTTCCAAAGCAGCTTGATGGGCTTCTTCAATGACTCGTTGTACCTCGCGATCGATCTCTTCAGCTACTTGAGGACTGACCTGACGACGAGGGTTTGTCATACCTTCCAAATATTGCTGCTGTGCTTTTTCAAAGGCTATGGGACCCAAGCGATCGCTCATACCGTAGAGGGTAACGTATCTTTCAGCTAAGTCGGTGGCTTTTTGAATGTCATCGCTTGCCCCTGTAGATACCTTATTGAAGACCAATTCTTCCGCTGCCCTACCACCGAGTAAGGTAGTAATACGCCCTCTAACTTCATCTTCGACAGTTAAAAAGCGGTCTTCTTCTGGGAGTTGGAGAGTATAGCCCAATGCACCGATGCCTCTTGGGACAATAGAAATTTTTTCGATCTTATCCGTACCAGGCATCAGCGAACCCACTATAGCATGACCGACTTCGTGATGTGCTACGGTTTTCTTTTCGGTGTCGTTGAGTACCCGCGATTTTTTCTCCAGTCCAGTTAAAATTCTCTCAATTGCTTCATTAAAGTCTGCCATCACTACCGCAGAACGATTATGACGGGCAGCGAGTAAAGCAGCTTCGTTAATTAGATTGGCTAAATCTGCCCCTGCAAAACCAGGGGTACGGGCAGCTAATTTATCGAGATCCACATCCAAACCGATTGAGACATTTCTAGCGTGAACTTTTAAGATTGCCAGTCTGCCAGACTTATCGGGGCGGTCGACCACAATTTGACGGTCAAAACGACCAGGACGCAACAAAGCAGGATCGAGAACTTCTGGGCGGTTGGTCGCAGCTAGTAAAATTACCCCCGCGTTGGGTTCAAACCCATCCATCTCTGCCAGTAACTGATTGAGAGTTTGTTCTCGTTCGTCATTCCCTCCCATAAATGCTCCCGCAGCAGCACGAGACTTACCCAAAGCATCTAGTTCGTCAATAAAGACAATGGCAGGAGCTTGTTTTTTAGCTCGGTTAAATAGATCTCTTACCCTAGATGCCCCTACACCAACAAACATTTCAATAAACTCCGAGCCAGAAATACTAAAAAAGGGTACTTTAGCTTCACCTGCGATCGCTTTTGCCAAAAGAGTTTTCCCCGTACCAGGAGGTCCTATTAATAGAACCCCTTTGGGAATTTTTGCACCCAACAAAGAATATTTAACTTGATGCTGTAAAAAATCAACAATTTCATAGAGTTCTGCCTTCGCTTCGTCGATTCCCGCCACATCATCAAAGGTGACATCCATAGTGCCTTCGGAATAGATGCGGGCGTTACTTTGACCGATGCCAAAAGGATTTGTTCCCGTACCTCCTTGTTGTCCTCTGGCGAATAAGAAACTACCCAAATTAATAATCAACCAAAAGAAAAACAGAAATTGCAAAAAGCCCCAAATTCCCGAACCACTACTCGATGGTGTAGCCGAAAATTCTACCTGATGCTGACGTAATAATTGAGGTAACTGGGCATCTTGTTCGACGATAACGGTTTTAAAAGTTCTTGCCGATTCATCATCCATTCCTCGTGACTTGAGAACGTATTCAATGTGACTAGAACCGATTGTCACCTGCTCGACGCGATTGCTCTCTACCAAATCGATAAACTTACTATAGGGCTGACTTTGATTAACCGAACTAGTAGGAAAAAACAAACTGAACGCAATTAGCAAAATTGCCGTGATAATCATGCTCAACCCTGCTGCATTAGACTGGGGCGTTTTATTTGATTTCGATTTTTTGGGCATAATTTATTTCTCCCACAAATGTAGCAACGAACGACTAACGACCAAAAACTAATGCGGGCGGTGTAAACACTCGTCGGTCATCATTCTGAGGAAACCTCACAAAAATGAGAAATACCGCGTTCATTCTCTGTCAACCTCTATTCTATGTTTCAAGATAGATTTCAAGTTTGAGGAAGTTGTGAGTGTTTTTTGCTAGTGGTTAATGAACAACAGAAAAATATTAGAAATAGCTTAAGTCCTTCTGACCTCTGTATAGGAGCGATCTGGAACGCCTCTACCTGACCTCTGACCCTGAAAACTTTTAATCTACAGGACTACTTACCAAGGATTACCAATAATAGTAAATCCAGCCCAATAAAAAGGATGGTTGAAGTTTTGCGATTCGGCTTCGTTCGTATCGATAGGTAATTCTACTTCTACTGTCGAACCTCTAACTTTAGTTCCTTCCACATAAACTTTTTGCTGCAACATATCTAATTGAGCTTTTCTCAGGGCTTCTGCTTTGATGGGAGTAGATTTTAATTCTTGATAAAATTCACTCATTAAAACAACTGTTCCCGCATCGCTAATCGTCCACAGACTAGCTAGAGCAGATTTTACACCTGCTTGCATTGCCAAACCTGCAAAGCCAAATTCTGCATCTTCATCCCCTAAAGCGGTTTCGCAAGCACTCAATACTAGTAAGTCTACTTGGGGTAAGTCTAATTTTAAACTGGAAAGTTGGTCTAAAGTTAATTTACGATCGCCAAATTGAATATAAGAGTTTTCTGGAGATCCATAACTAAATAAAGAATGGGAAGCAATATGAATGATATCAAAATCTCCCGTCTGATGAAGTTGCTGGAGATTTTCTACAGTAAATTCTTGATTGAGTATTTTTTCTCCCGACCATAATTTAGGTACGATGGTATTCAATTCTACTTCTACCCCTGGTAAGGATGGCAGATCTTCAAACTCTGACGCGCCAGTGGCTAATACTTGTTTATCTTGTATGGGTGCATAGCTAGTGTCGGTCAAACTAAATGCAGGTATGCGGGCAATATTATATTTTTCGAGCGCAAATTTTTCTCCATCGTGGAGTGCGGCAAAAGGAAGCGAGCGTAAGGTATGACCAGTACAAAGTAACAACGTATCGATTTGTTCTGCTTCTAAATAGGGATCTAATGGTTTGAACAGCCAATTATAAATTAGTCTAGCAGGAGGAAAATAATCTAAGGAAGTGCGATCGCTAATTCCTATTTGCAATTCTTTAATTCTTTTAGTCAAGCGATCGCGTCTTGCACCTCTGATTTTTTTGACTATGAATTGATTTTCTGGGGTAATCAACATTAATTCTAAAAAATCATCCTTTGGTACAGCCCAAATCACCGCAGGATTTATCTCGGCACGCTGTTTGATATCTCGTAAATGTTCGGCAATTTGTTTTGCCGATCTAGTTTGATGTTTAAAATTGCGCTCGAAATAACGTTCGTAATCTCGTTCCCAGTTGATTTCTAATTTAGCAATCATGTCAGAAAATCTGGCTAAATCGACTAATTCTGCTGGGGGAGTAGGGCGATCGCTCGATATTATTTGTGTTTTTACAGGACTAACATCGTTGGCGATAATTGCGATCGCCATCAACAGGCAAAAAAACCAAGATGAATATTTGCGCCATATTCTATAGATACTGCTCGATATTTGATTAAACATTATTTTTTTTTAGTAATCGCTAATGGCTATTATTTTAGTTAACACTTTTTAAAGCGCATTCCAAATGAGCGGTAACTGAAAATATCCTGAGTATTATGATTCCCTTTCTTTTTGCTCGATCAACTTCAAAAGCTCTGCTTTCTCTAGTTCTAACTGCTCTACCGTACTCTGTAAAGTTTCGATTACCCCATACATTTCCATCGGATCGAAAATCCTTAAAATACTAGTTTGAGTCACAATTCCCAAACCCCGCCCCCAATTCCAAGAAACAACCAATCTCCTTACCCGACGACGCTGCATTTCTTGATTTGCCATCAATAAAGAATCATCTGGACTGAGTAAAAATAAAGGAGTACTCATCACCTGTCTAGCTTCTAAATTATCCAGCCTTACTTGCAAAAACTTAAATTGCAAAATATCTCGTTCGGTAATAATTCCAACGGGAATTAAAATATCTTCCTGTTCATCTATTTCTGTAATGATAATGCAGCTAATTCTGTTTTCTGTCATCAGCCGCGCAATCTCTAAAACCTTAGTATTCAAAGATGCGTGAATGATGTTTTTACTCATAACATCCCCTACCCGCCTTAATTTCAGCAAATTTGCAGGGCGCATTGCTTGACGAATAGTTTCGGGAGAAATGACTCCTACCAAACGTTCTCGATCGTCCACTAAGGGCAAATGACGAATTCGATAGCGTCGAAATAAAAATAAGGCTGCAAATATATCTTGAAAACTACTTTTTGCTAGAGTTACCACTGGCTGAGTCATCACTTCTGCCACCGCAACCTCTTCAAACAAAAATTCTTGGGCGGTTAGTTTGACAATATCTCGTTCGGTTAAAATCCCCAATAATTTGGAGTCTTTCACAATCAAGGCGCAACTAGAACGATTTTTTGACAACAAAGTAAATTCATTTTCCAGATTTTTTTCGGCGATCGCACAACTAACTCCTCTAGCTTCTCCCATTAAAGCGATCGCCCTAACTAAAGATGTATCTGGTGGGATAATTAAAGGGTTGCGATCTATAGCAACTTCTAGATCTGGAGAAGTAAAAAAGCGATTCAGCGGGGTGTTTGGGGTTTTCTCCATTCTTGGGATATAAATATAGGTCGTAGTTATTTCAAGTTTTATTAACCAGTAAATAAGAAATTAGCTCGCTGATAGATTTCAGCCAATTTACCAAAATTCTTACATTACCTATGATTCCAACCCTGCAAAATTAAAATTTGATGGCTTGAATTTATGAGGGATGTAACAAATAAAACAATAAAACATTTGCTATATAGTTTTTTAAGTTCATTTCAGGTTATGATAATGGCGGATGTTACGGACTTAGAGTTGAAACCTCTATTTCAGAATATACCAAGATTATTTTAGGTTATATATTTGAGAAAATTTCCGCACCCTAGAAGTTTAGTTATTTCTGCCATAAAGTCGGTCTAATACCCGCTTGATGGAAATTCTGCGCCACTGTTGACCTCGCTTGGTTTTATAACCATTGCCATTTAACCAGTCAGCAATTTGTTGTAAAGATTTGCCAGATTTATGATGGCGACGAATCAATTCAATTACCTGTTGCTCTTGGGAATTAACAACCAGTTCTCCGTTGACAACTTTTTCACCAAAAGCAGGCGAACCATAACCAGCATAGCCACCCCGTTCGGCTTTAGCTTTTCTGCCTTCTTCTAGTCTGTGCCAAATCTCATTTTTAGAGGTTGATTTTTCTGCACTCATACAACAATTCAATTAATAAAAGACTACATATGTCATATATCTATTAAATCAAAGGGAGGATTAATTCTATGACTTCTGTTAATCAAGCTGATTATGTCAATTCTGAAGAACTAGAAACATTAATTACAGCAGAAAAACTGGTGGTTGTAGACTATACCGCGACATGGTGTAGTCCTTGTAAGGTCGTAGCACCAACGATCGATCGCCTGGCTACAGAATATAGCGATCGCGCTACCGTAGTTAAAGTAGATATCGATGAAAACCGCGAATCTGCCAAAAAATATGGCATCAGAAGTATTCCTGCTATTTTAATTTTCCGAGATGGAGAGGCGATCGAAAATCTCTTTGGGATTCAGTCTTATGAAACCTACAGCAATATCTTAGAAACTCAACTCAGACTATAGAATTAGAGAATTTGTCAGGATGTTAAAAATATTGCTATTTTTTGGCTCTTGTCTCTATATTAAATTTAATTGTTAATTCACCAGGAGATTCACCTAAATGCTCTCAGCTAAAGATATTATGACCGCTAACGTGGTTACCATTAGTGGTTCGGCTACGGTAGCAGAAGCAGTAAAACTTATGAAAGAAAAAGGCTTGAGGGCTTTAATTGTCGAACGTCGTAGCGACAGCGATCCCTACGGTATTGTCACTGAAACCGATATTGTTTACAAAGTAGCAGCTTTCGGCAGCGACCCCAAAAAGATGCGAGTTTATGAAATTATGACTAAACCCTGCGTTACAGTCAATCCCGATTTAGGAGTAGAATATGTAGCCCGTTTGTTTGCCAATACTCGGATTCGTCGCGCTCCCGTAATTGCAGGAAAATTGTTAGGAATTATTTCTATTAGCGACATTCTCAGAAAAGGAGATTTTGTCGAAAAACCCAAGCCCATATATCTTGAAGATAGATTAGAAGTAGCTCGCGATGAAGCTAGAGCGGTTTGCAAAGAGAAGGGAGATACTTCTGCTGAATGTGCTGCTGCTTGGGACGAGGTAGAAGAATTACAAGCAGCAGCAGCGCACAAAAGAGAATCCAAAAAACAAATTAGCTCTCTAGAAGCCTATTGTGCGGAAAATCCCGATGCAGAAGAATGTCGCATTTATGAAGATTAAAACTATTGGCGATCGCCAATAATCAACAGGAGCAACTAGTGATGATGCAAGCGCAAGAAATAATGACTAGAGATGTAGCAACCATTAGTGGTTCGGCTACTGTAGCAGAAGCAGTAAAACTGATGAAAGATAAAGGCTTGAGATCTTTAATAGTCGAGCGTCGAAACCATGGCGATCCCTATGGCATAGTTACTGAAACCGATATTGTCTATAAAGTAGCAGCTTTTGGGCGCGATCCTCAAAAAATGCGCGTCTACGAAATCATGACCAAACCCTGCATTACTGTCAATCCTGACTTGGGAGTAGAATATGTAGCTCGCTTATTTGCCAATACTCGGATTCGTCGCGCTCCCGTTGTTGAAGGAAAACTCTTGGGGATTATCTCTATTAGCGATATTCTCAACAAAAGTGATTTTGTTGAAAAGCCTAAAACCGAATTTGAATTATGTTGTGAAGAAAACCCTAGTGCTTTAGAAGCTAGAATATATGATTAATAGATCTAATTAAATACCGAGATAAGTTTAAAGAAATTTGAGTAAATCCCCATAAAGAGGATCTGCATCAAGCTTATACTTATCGTTAGGAAATCACCAGGCTAAAAAGTCATTTGTGGTAGATTAGACATTAACTATAAGAATCTTTGGCTGTAGATTGCTCCGACTGCATTTATTATATTTTTAAGCTTATGGGAACTAAAAACAAAGGACTAATTCTGGGAACGACGGCTGTAGCACTTTCAACAGTTGCAGTGGCTGGTGCGGGCTTTCATTTATCTCAAGGTCAAGCTCTAATTCAAAGTGGCCCGAAAGAAACAGTAGATGAAGTCTGGCAAATCATTAACCATCAGTATGTCGATACAAATTTCAATAACAATGATTGGCTAAAAATTCGCCAAGAATACGTTAAGGATGCTTCTTATACCAACCAAAAAGATGCCTACAAAGCAATTCGCGAAATGTTGGGCAAATTGGAAGATCCTTATACTAGGTTTATGAACCCAGAAGAATTCCAAAATATGCGAATCGATACTTCAGGACAACTAACTGGAGTGGGTATTCAAATTGCTAAAGATGAAGAGTCCGATAAGCTGATCGTTATTTCTCCCATCGAAGATACTCCAGCCTCCGAAGCGGGGATTCTGGCTCAAGATTTAATCGTCAAGATCGATGGCAAAGATACTACGGGTATGGATGTTAATGATGCAGTCCAATTAATTAGAGGGGAAAGAGGCACTCAGGTTACCCTTACCATCGAACGCAATGGCAATCAGAGCGATTATGCGATCGTTCGCGAAAGAATTGAAATCCATCCCGTGCGCGCCGATGTTAGAGATACATCGGTCGGTAAGATCGGTTATATCCGCCTCACTACCTTTAACGAACACGCGGCGAAGGATATGCAGAAGGCGATCGAAGCCCAAGAAAAAGAGGGAGTAGAGGGTTACGTTTTAGATTTGCGCTCCAATCCTGGTGGTTTGCTTTATTCTAGTATTAATATCGCTCGGATGTGGCTGGATGAAGGAACGATTGTCTCTACAGTCAATCGGAAAGGTATTAGCGACAAGGAATCGGCTAAAAATAAAGCATTGACCGACAAGCCTTTAGTAGTATTAGTTAACGAAGGTTCGGCTAGTGCTAGCGAAATCCTTTCGGGTGCTTTGAAAGATAATAAACGAGCAACTATTTTGGGTACGAAAACCTTTGGTAAAGGTTTAGTACAGTCCGTAAGACCTTTGGGAGATGGTTCGGGATTGGCTGTGACTATTGCTAAATATTTGACTCCTAATGGCACAGATATCAATAAAGAAGGTATTCCCCCCGATGTTTTGGTGGAATTGAACGAAGAACAATTGCAAGAACTGTACGGTGGCGATCGCTCTAATTTGGGTACGGAAGCAGATCCTCAGTTTTCTAAGGCTCTAGAAGTTTTAGATGGCGAGTTTCAAGCGCGGAAAAACTCCGAGCCACAAGCAGCAAAATAAGCAATCAATAATTAGTAGTGAATAGTTTAGACGGGTTTGCATTTACCCGCACGAATTAAACCAATTTTTTTGGCGATCGCATCTTGTTCGCTCTCAAACTCACCCCATTGCATTTTTTCAGATTGCTTTGGGGTTTTTGCTGTTATTTCATCTCCACAAACTACTTCACAAGTACCATCTTCCTGTTTGACTACATACCAAAGGTGACTGCTATTCATGAATTTTTCCTCAAAAAAAAGGCTCTAATTAAATTAAAGCCTATGATTGCTATTCAAATAAATTAAATCAAAAATATTATTCAGAATCGCTACGACCAGGGTTACGAGCGGGATCGCTAGATAAGAAACCGAAGATGAAAATACCGATAAAGAAAAATACTGTAATATAAACGGCAATTTTTAGAGTAGCCATGCTAATTTTCTCCTAATAAATCTAAAAAATGTTGACTAGTAAATTGATTGAATTATTTTTGGATGTTTTTGCTTCAGAATTAAACCAAACAACTAAAACTTCTCTTAGTAGAGTCGGCGCGATCGCATTCGCTATTTTGCAGACTGAGTATAATTCTGGACAATAAACTATGTGTAATTATTAAATCATACTCGAATCAGATTACCATAATTTGATTCTGCTTGGTAATAAGCTCTAAGCTAGATAAATAAATACTTTTAAGCAATAATGGCACAAGACCAAAATTCAACCTTGTTACGCACTCCTTTATACGAACTAGCCAAATCCCAAAAGGCTAGATTTACTGCTTTTTCGGGTTGGTCAATGCCCGTACAATTTCAAGGATTAAAGTTAGAACATCAAGCAGTGCGATCGCAAGTAGGAATGTTTGATATTTCTCACATGGGTAAGTTTACCTTTGAAGGAAAAGGTTTAATTGATGCTTGGCAAAATTTAGTACCTTCGGATTTAAGTCGTCTCCAACCTGGAGAAGCTATGTATACTGTCTTGCTTAATGCTGAAGGGGGAATCATCGACGATATTATTTTTTATCTAGAAAATAAACAAGAGCCGATACAACAAGCTGTTGTTATTGTTAATGCAGGTACGACAGATAAAGATAAAAATTGGATTTTACAAGGCTTAAAAGATAGTTCCATAGAAATGACCGATCTTTCTCAAGAACGAGCTTTGATCGCCCTTCAAGGTTCTCAGGCTGAATCAATTCTTCAGAATTTAACCGCAGAAGATCTGAGCCAAATGAAAGCTTTTACCCATAAAAATGTCAGCATTAACGGTAGCGATGCTTTTATTGCCCGTACTGGCTATACGGGAGAAGATGGTTTTGAAATTATGCTCGATCCAGAAGCAGCGCAAGAATTATGGAAGTCTTTCTTAAAAGCGGGAGTTATCCCCTGTGGTTTGGGAGCGAGAGATACTTTGCGTTTGGAAGCAGCCATGAGCCTTTACGGACAGGATATTGACGAAACAACCACTCCCCTAGAAGCTGGTTTGGGTTGGGTAGTTCATCTTAAAGATAAGGGCGACTTTATCGGACGTTCGATATTAGAAAAACAAAAAGCCGAAGGAGTCAAACGCCGTTTGGTAGGAATAGAAATGTCAGGACGACATATAGCCCGTCATGGCTATACAGTAATCCATGAAGGAAAAACAGTGGGAGAAGTCACTAGCGGTACTCTAGCCCCAACAGTAGGAAAAGCGATCGCCTTAGCCTATGTGAGCAAAGATTTGAGTAAAGTAGGACAGCCTTTAGAAATTGAAATTCGCGGTAAAACCTATCCCGCGACGGTAGTTAAAAAACCTTTTTATCGTTCTCCTCACAAATAAAATAGAAAAGTAAATTTTTAGTGCATAAAAATTAAGTTTCTAGCGTAATCAGTAAGTAACAAATTAAATAAACAAATTATCGAGACTTACTAATTATGAAATCTAACAAGCGTATCAAATCATTATTCTTAGCTTTATCGGCGATCGCTACTACTGCGATCGCCGCCACACCAGTCAAGGCTGTTTCTTTTCAAGAACAAAGAGTAAATCAAGATGACTTTGCAGTGGTAGCCGTACCCTTTGGCTATCAACAACACCGCCTAGAGATTATCGAACAAATCCCTGGAGAAAAACAATGTTGGCAAGAATCTGGCTCGGCACCAGTAAAAATGGATTTATTACTCTTAGAATTCGATCATACTAATAGCTGTCGTCGCGTTATGAATACTAACGGCTATACGCTCCGTCTCAACGGCGAAGAAGATCTGGCTACTCATGTAGTTAAAATCGTTCCCAACAATGGCGAATTGCAACTAGTAGCATTCCATAGAGATTCTACTCAACCCAACATTGTCATAGGTTCGACTAATGGTATGACTGATGGGGCGGTAAAAATCAACTTGAAACCTGGTTGGCAAATAACCAAACGGGTTCATGAAGGCAAAACCCTAAATCATCTTTACTTGAGCGGTAATGGCTCGCAAACCTACACAGCTAACCCCAAAAAGACAACTACGGCTACTTCCAACCCAACTCCTCAAACAACTCCTCAAACAGCACCAAGTCCTAAACCTAGCGATCTTGCCAATAGTATCGACCAAATCTACAACAATATTGTCAGCCCCTTGTTGCGAGATCTTTCTCAAGAAAACGAACAACAACAATAAAAGAATGAGGGATGAGGGATAAGGGATGAGTAATGAGTAATGAGTAATGAGTAACTACACTTTACTTTTTCAGTTACTCCCTCTCCCTATCACCCAATCTCTTCGTTTTTCCGTTATAGGTTATGGGTTAATCATTTCCTGGCGGTTTTAATCATGGCTACTAAAGTATGGTGAGCGTCTTCGGCATCTTTTAAAGTGTGGTCGAATTCTACTCTCACTGGTACTGTCTCCCCCGCGATTTGAGCCGAAATATTCATTCCTTGGGGATCTATAGAATCCATAACCGCAGTTTCGGTTTCAGGTGCGTTGCCATAAGCTTTGGCATAAAGAACGATCGCATCGCCATGATCTTCATTCATATGTTTGCAAATGCGATCGCTAATAGCTGGTGTAATTACTTCGGACATAAGATTAATTAAAATAAGTACAAATTGAGTTTAAATCGTAATTGTGTCAAATTTCCAACTCGTCAGCCATAATATTTAACTGTTTATCAACCCAATCTCAGATGCTAAATAGAAAAATACTGTGGATTAAGGTTTGGAGTATTGCTGCCGTACAAGCTTCGATTACTTTAACCTGGGTAATTTACAATCTCTACTTTCCTTTACTATTAGTCGAACTGGGTTTTGATAAAAAACTCGCGATCGCAATTTTAATCGTCGAAAATGCCTTAGAGAGTATTATCGAACCAGTATTTGGGGGATTATCCGATCGACAGCAAAAACTTTTTGGTAGCAAAATTCCTCTCATCTCTTTGGGCATCGTTTTAGCTTCTGTTTCCTTTATTTGTTTGCCCTGTTTGGTAATCTTTAATTCTTCAGGTTTTTCCCTTAATTGGTTATTTCCTCTTTTGGCGGTAGTATGGGCAAGTTTTATGGCAATTTTTCGCGCTCCAACTATTTCTTTATTAAGCCGTTGTACTCCTAGAGATTGCTTACCTCAAGCAGCTAGTATTTTAACTTTAGTTGGGGCAATTGTTGGGGCATTTCGCTTCGATGCTTATGGAGTTATTTTAAGTTTGGGAGCGGGATTTGCTTTTGCTTTAGGTTCTTTTTCTTTATTACTTGCTGCCTTTATTTTGCGTCTTTTTCATCCAGCAAGCTCGCCAAATATTTTACCCCCTAGCCCAACTGGTAAAATTGCCAAACTTTCTAAACGGCTATTAGGTTTAATTTTTATTCTAGGGATTTGGATTAGTTGGAGTTTGCGCTTTATTATGCCCGCGATCGCAGGAATTTTAAAGCTTCAATTTGGTGAAGGAAATGGTAAATTAGCAATGACTATTTTCCTGATATTATTGGGTTTAGCCGCATTACCCGCAGGAAAAATTGCCACTAAATTTAATGTTTCTCAAACTATGCAACTAGGAGCTTGGGGAACAATTATTGCCCTCTCTTTACTATATTTTTTCTCTAAATTTATTTTTTTAGTTCTAGGTGTAATTATCTGCTTTAGTTTTATCCTTAATGGTATTATTCCTTTAGTTTTAAACTTAACTCCTCCAACAAAATCGGGACTGGCAACTGGAATTTATTTTGGCGGATTTGGAGCGGGAATGAGTAGCTTTGATTTGATTTTTAATCTCGTTCCAATTAGTACCATTACTATCAATATTATTGGTGCAATTTTATGTTTACTTCTCTGTTATTGGTGGTTAAAAATATTGAAGTCCTCATAAATAGTTGCCAAGATAATAATAGCCAATTAAAAAAGAGCAGAATTTTGCGTTGTTCTGCTCCAATCTAAATTTGTCTTAAATACTAGTCGAACTAATGCAGCGATACCTTTAAAGATAATTTTCCATAAATCTAGCTCTCATTTACTAAACTAGTTTGTTCCAGTAAACACAATGTTAGGGAACTTGGTCTGTGCCTGGGTCATGGGAGTTGTTTTGCCTCTTTCAGTCCAGAAATTGATCACCTCTGTAGCTTGGTTGAGGATGTCAATGCTTTCTGCTTCTTCAATCCAATGCTTAGATTCTAGTTCGTC
>NZ_JBZNBU010000022.1:0-8661 GCF_058530065.1 Waterburya sp.
TAACTTCAGGACGAAATTCGGGTAAAGTATGGTGGTCGGTAACAATGATATCGATACCCAAATCTTGAGCGTAGGCAATCTCTTCTAAGTTGGTACTTCCCGTATCGCAAGTAACGATAAGTTTCGTCCCTGCCTCTGCCAATCTAGCTATTCCAGGACAATTCAAACCGTGAGATTCGGTCATGCGGTTGGGAATATAATAATCTAGCTGCAAATATTGAGTAAAAAACTGCCCCAAACCATCCCATAAAACACTAGTAGAAGTAATCCCATCCGCATCAAAGTCGCCCCAGATAGTTACCTTTTCTGACCTTTCTCTTGCCTGTTTTAGTCGCTCTACTGCCCATTCCATTTCTCGACCAAAGACAAAAGGACTGGCAGGTTGATAGTTACTGGCATCGAGAAACCCAGGCAATGCTGCTAAATCTCTAACTCCCCTTTGCCATAAAAGTTGAGAGGAATATTTAGCTGTTCTTCCTGTAATCTCCTCGACTCCCTTAACAAACTCTGTGGGGACATCCGATGTAGATAGAATCTGCCACTTTTCCTTTAGCATTACTCTTTACTCTTTACTTTTTACTCTTTACTCAAGATTGAGTCCTGGTACTTTAGGAATCTCTGCGGATTTTTTGCGACATTTTTGAGTAACCGCATCGCAAAGAAAAGCTTCACATTTTTGTTTGTTGTCTTCAACTTTACATTTTTTACACACAATCCCTACTTCAGCCGTCGTGCAGTCATAACCTAGCTTGCCCAAAATACTAACTGTCGCACTTCCCAACTCATCTGTTAAACCAGCATATTCTACCGTCAAACCTGGATTTGGAACGATGGACAAGGAAACAGCCAAAGAAGCAAGAACTAAGGAGCGCATAATTGATATATCCTACAATCTGATGAATAATGCTTCACTAATATAGCAACCACTTACAGGAATCTCAGAGCGATCGCAGTATTTATTAATTAAATAACTATTCGGTTATTAATTTGAGATCTTGGCAACTAATGAAGGAAATTAATTACAATCGAAACTGTTTGCCTTAGAAAATATTTCGCTCTTCAATCTATGTCTTTTTTTCGGCTCAATCCTTGGTTAGCTAGAGTCGGTAACTATGGTCTTATTTTTTGTTTGATTATTTTGGGCAATGGTTGTAATGCCAATTCTCAAGGTCAAGTGCCAGAAACAGAAACGAAAATCGAGCAACCAAAACAGGTAGTAGCCTTGGGCAAACTAATTCCCAAGGGAGAAGTAATTAAACTTTCTGTTGCTAACGCTGAAGACAGTCGAGTCAATCAAATTTTAGTTGAAGAAGGAGAACTAGTAGAAAAAGGACAAGTAATTGCCATTTTGCAAGGCATAGATCGCAGGGAAAGAGATCTCGAAGAAGCAGAAAAAAATGTCGAATTAGCTAGGGCAAAACTAGAGCAGACTTTAGCTGGAGATACCAAACAAGCCGAATTAGCAGCACAAAGAGCCAATATTTCTCGTTTAGAATCTCAGCTGCGTAATGAAATAGTCGAAAAAAAAGCTGCGATCGCAGCAGCCAAAGCTCAATTAAGACAAGCTAATTTGACTTACAGCCGCAATCAAACTTTATACCAACAAGGTGCTGTAAGCCAACAAACTCTGGATGAAGCAACAGAACAATTGGAACTGTCTCAAGCTAATGTCCAAGAGCGTCAAGCCCAACTTAATAACACTCAGCAAACTTTAACCGAAGAAATAAATCTCGAACGAGAAAATTTAGCTAGATTGCAAGAAATTAGACCAGTGGACGTTAGAGTAGCAGAAATAGAGTTAGAACGAGCTATTATCGCCGTAGAGCAGCGCAAAGCAGATTTGGAAGATACAAAAGTCAAAGTTCCTGTTTCTGGGCAAATTTTACGGATTAATACTCGTGTTGGAGAACAGGTAAATACTAGCCAAGGTATTGTGGAATTGGGACAAACAAATGAAATGTATGTCATTGCTGAAATATATGAAACAGATATTAACCAAGTAAAAATCGGGCAGTCGGCGATAATAAGTAGCGAATATGGCGGATTTGAATCAGATCTAAAAGGTATAGTAGAGCATCTCGGTTTGCAGATAGGAGCTAAACAACTATCAGAATCATCTCAAGATCCTACCCAAGATGAAAACTCTCGCATTGTAGAAGTAAAAATTAAGCTCGATCCTCAAGACAGTCCTAAAGTTGCAGGATTGACTAATATGAGAGTCCGAGTGGAAATCCTTCAATAATTTTTATTTGTATCAATTCTGCAAAGAAGTTTATGGACAGTTTAATTAATATTTATATTTATATCAAAACCATTAAGAGCCGTAGGCAATTAAATCTAGATCGTTATAATGACTTTTTAGCTTAGAATCTCTTGAGGAAGTTCTAATAGTATGTAAAAACTAACCAGCTTGGTTGTTAGCAATTACAACAATAGTCTTAAACCAATTATTGAAGTTGGCAATAGATATTCTGTGTTTGCTATAGTTCGATCTTAGAGAGTTATCTTAAGCTTGATACCGTTTAGTAATTATTTTGGGTAATTACCAATATTGAACAAGTATCGCGACCTAAAATATAGATACCAGAATATATGTCTAGAGCCAGCAATCTCAATCATTCTGCTAAAAAAAACAACCTAGATCGCCTACAAAAAGAGTGGACGGAATTTAACCGTTTTCATGTTAAGGGAGAATATTCTTGCCCTGTCTGCCGTCATGGAAAAGTTTCGGAAATGCTCTTGATGGAAACTTTTTCTTGTAATTTCTGTCAGCATATTTTCACCACCAATTTTGACAAGCAGCTACTCAAAATGGCAGACAGTCAACTTCCTCTAACTTGGTATTGGAATGGTAAAAGTTGGAAAGGCATTCACCGAGAAGGATTAGAGATTGGCTGGTCTTATATTGTAGTCGCTTTGGCTTTTGTTTTGTTGCCTACTGCCATTGTCGGTTCTGGAATGTATTTATTTCCCTTAGAAAGTGGCAGTTTGCTTTATTGGTTGCCTCTAACTTGGACGATTTTAACTTTTTGCGCTCATTTGTTCTGCGTCATCTGGTTAATAATTGAATATTATCAGTTTCCTATTTTTCTCTATGTGAGAGCCTTGAAAAGAAAATTATCTTTAATCGATTGATAATTAGTTCTTTTTTATTAAAGATCGCAATTAAAGGTTAAGGATTGAGAGCATAGAGCCTGAAACTATCCCAACCTTTTAATTGTTTGAATTGCTAATAAAATTTTTTAGTAGCTGTGGTTACTAAGAGTTTGGTGCAACAGGCAAAGTTCTTCCTTCAACGCGATCGAAGTAAGGCATAACTTCTTCGGTATAGTCAATGGGAAGTACGGCACAGACATTTTCATGAGGACGAGGAATAATCACCCAAGACTCTAAAGTTGCTCCTTCGGCTCTTTCTACTGCATCGATTCCTGCTGCCATGGCAGTTTTAACTTCCGATACATCACCGCGAATGTTAACGGTAAAACGCGCGCTACCAACGCGAATATAACCTACTAGGGTAACTCGTCCTGCTTTAACCATTGCATCGGCTGCTGCCAAAATACCAGGAAAACCTTTTGTTTCGATCGCACCTACCGCAGATTGAGACGGCATAAATTTGCTCCTTTAAATTATTAATTACAAATACAAATAAACGTAATCCCAGATTACATTTCATGAGTTCTAATTTTAGCTGACTAAAGACAATTTTTGAATATACTTTTAAATTGAGTCTATAGTTATCTAAAAGCGAAATTGCTCCACTTCCTCGGTATAGCGAATGGGCAAAACTGCAACCACATTATCAGGAGGGTTGGGTACAGTATAGTGAGTAATTACTTTTCCGCCAAAAGTTTCGTCTGCTGCTCTCAGTCCTGCTTCCATCGAAGGTTTGACTTCAGATATCGGACCGCGAATCGCAATGACAAAAGTGCCACTCTCTCCTTTATCAAAATAGACTAGAGTAACACGACCAGCCTTGAGCATTGCATCGGACGCAGCTAAAACCGCAGGGAAACCGAGAGTTTGAATTACTCCCACTGCGTGTTGTTGAGTCATATATTTTATATATTTTCTATTGATACATATCCTAACTATCTAGAGTACTATATCTTAGTTGCACTCGGATTATGTAGTTATTAGTTGTTAGTTATTAGTTATTAGTTTAGAGGTCAATAGGATTAAGTTCGATTGTCTTGGCATTAGGATATTATTTTCTGATTGTAAATAATTAATCTCTTTGATTAACAAAGCTAATAATTGTTGTCCCCAAAAATACTTATTTGTGTTAACTGAAAAACATTAATAGCTAAATTTTAATCGCACTAGGCTCGGATACTGTAGCAATAATACGATCGCAACCCGAGTTGGGTTTTGCCCACTGATATTGATGGTCTTGAGGAATACCCCAACACAAACCAAGATATACTTCAGTGCGGGCTGCATCAATTTCTGCCCATTCTGTTTGTTGAATTAATTTTTGCAAATATTCAAAACTAATGGGTTGGTGGTGACCTTGATTGTTGCCAAAATTACTATTCACTAGCCAAAATTTCATTTGCTCTGTAACTCGATACCAAAAATCCAAGATCTGCGATCGCGCTTCTACTAAAATTGCTTTATCCCCTTCAATGGGTACTAATTGACTGTGAATTTCAGGATAGGTAATAGTTTCTCCCGCAAAAGTGCATTTGCGCCAAATAATTCCCGATACTTGATGATTTTGTTGGTATTGATGAATTTGACTGCGAAAATCCCGATAGGCAAAAACTTTATTTACCTTATCCATGTTTAAAGCTTTGGCTACCACAGGATCGTTAATTCGTTTGGCTGAAGAGAGAACAACTCGTTTCCCTTTCCAATTTTCCTTTAATTCGCGATCGAGTATCTGGATTAGTTCGTTAGTGCTATATGTCATTAGTACCAAAGGAATTGATAGCTTCTTTTTGTCATTGTATCTTTGGTCTTCGCAAAGGATCTTAGGCTTTTAGGTTTTTTTTGTTTCATTTCTAATTTTGTCCGCCTACTTGTGTCAATATTTGGCGCTCCTGATTGTTGCTTTTCTTTACATTGTTTGTTAACTTTAGTAACAGATTCGATCCAAAACCTCAATACTCAGGTCTAGAGCGATGAATATCAAGTGGACAAAACTAATATTAAGACTGTGTGTTTGGCTAACTTTAGAACTCTTTTTAGATAGCGTAGGTCTAGACACGATGGCAGATTATAGTGAATTTATTTTCGAGCGCAACTCAGTGGCATTGATAGTTTAAATGGTTAAAATCCTATTAATCATCGAAAGATCAGAATATAACTTAAATACTTTAAATAAACCTAAATTCGGGTAGAATTTCCCACTAGACGCGATCAAATTTTCAAATTACTTTTTTAAAATTAATATCCCGAAAAATTCTGCTTCTCAACGCAGGTAGATTTTAATTATATATTCCAACCAACTTATTCCGAACCAATTTATGACAACACGAGCGGCAAGTAACTCACGATCGACTCCAACTTGGAAAATCAAGCTCTTATACGACGGAGAATGTCCTCTGTGCGTGAGAGAGGTTAATTTTCTCACCAAAAAAGATCGCGGTCGCGGAATTGTTAACTTTGTAGATATTGCAGACATCAATTACAATCCCCAAGAACATGCCGATATCGACTTTGCTACGGCAATGGGTAGAATCCACGCCATCTTACCCGATGACACCGTAATCAAAAATGTAGAAGTATTTCGTCGAGTTTACCAAGAGTTAGGCATGGGTTGGATTTATGCTATTACTAAATTGCCCCTCATAGGTGCGATCGCCGATAAAATGTACGATATTTGGGCGGACTGGCGACTTAAACTCACAGGTAGACCAGATCTAGAAGCTATAATAGCCGAAAGACAAGCAAAAATTAAGACTGATTCTGCAAGATGTCGGATAAATTAAAAGTGAAAATTGCAGCAATCGTCAAAAATTCATTAGAAATACTCTCGAACTAAGGCGGTTCGCGATGTTATTATCAATGTGCCAGTGATTATAATAAGGTAACAATTATGGTTCAAGCACCTGTATCTCCTGTGGTGCTAGCTATTTTAGATGGTTGGGGTCACCGCGAGTCAACAGAAGCTAATGCTATTGCAACTGCAAAGACCCCAATTTTCGATAGCTTGCAGACTGCATATCCTAACACCCTAATCAATACATCTGGTAAAGATGTAGGATTACCTGATGGTCAAATGGGTAACTCGGAAGTAGGGCATCTTAACTTAGGCGCGGGACGAGTCGTTCCCCAAGAGTTAGTTAGAATCTCCGATGCAGTGGAAGATGGTTCTATTTTAGAGAATGAGGCGTTGGTTGGTGCTTGCACCAAGGCTAAAGCAACTGGAGGCAAATTACACCTAATTGGTCTTTGCTCTGAAGGTGGGGTACATTCTCACTTAAAGCATCTAATCGGGTTATTGCACCTAGCCAAGTCTAATGGAATTGAAGATGTTTGTATCCATGCAATTACCGATGGGCGAGATACCTATACTACTGAAGGAATTAAAGCTTTAAATAAAATTCAAGATGCGATCGATAAGATTGGAGTTGGAAGAATAGTGACCCTTAGCGGTCGCTATTTCGCTATGGATCGCGATCGCCGTTGGGATCGGATTCAGCAAGCCTATGACATCATGACCCAAGATACGATTACTGATAAGCGATCTCCTACAGTCGTATTAGAAAGTTTTTACGCTCAAGAAACCACTGATGAATTTATTCCTCCTACGAGAATTGCCTCTGGAGCTATTGAAGAAAAAGATTCGGTGATTTTCTTTAATTTCCGTCCTGACAGAGCAAGACAGCTAACCTATGCTTTTGTAAATGACAATTTTGATGGTTTTGCCAGAGAAAAGCTTAAATCGCTCCACTTTGTTACTTTTACTCAATACGATCCTAATGCGGCAGTCGAAGTAGCATTTAAACCACAAAACCTAACCAATATTTTGGGTGAAGTGATAGCCAATAATGGTTTGTCTCAATTTCGCACGGCTGAAACAGAAAAATATCCCCACGTTACCTATTTCTTTAATGGTGGTTTAGAACAACCTTTTGAAGGAGAAGATCGAGAATTAATTCAAAGCCCGATGGTAGCCACCTACGATCGCGCCCCCCAAATGTCGGCTCAAGCAGTGACAGATTCAGTTTGTCAGGCAGTGGATAAGGGCATTTATTCTTTGATTGTAGTTAACTATGCCAATCCTGATATGGTCGGACATACTGGCAATCTAGAAGCAGCAGTTGAAGCTATTGAAACTGTCGATCGCTGTTTGGGTACGGTGATTGAGAAGGTGAATAAAGCTGGCGGCACGTTATTAATTACTGCGGATCATGGCAACGCTGAATATATGCGCGATGCGGATGGCAATCCTTGGACGGCACACACGACTAATCCCGTACCTTTCATCTTGGTAGAAGGGGAAAAGAGAAAAGTAGTCGGACATGGTGGGGATACTCCCTTAAGAGCGGATGGTTGTTTGGCAGATATCGCGCCAACTATTTTAGAAATATTGCAGATTCCTCAACCAGTAGAAATGACTGGTCGGTCTTTAATCGAATCTGCTGCCTATGAAACTAAAAAAAATCGTACTCCCATTAAGATATCAATGTAGTAGGGGCGGTTGGCGAAATGGTCAGACCCCGCGTCGGCGTAAGACGTTTACCCCGAGCCAAACGGGGCAAGCCCAGATCGGTGAACTGGGCAAGGGAACGCTGACCAGAAGCCCTTACCCTTCATGGCTTTGATAGTGCTGCTGCTACGACTCTGTAATGTTCGTCCTGTTGTAGTTGGGCTAACAATTTCTTAGCCCGTAAATCTTGAGAAGCGGTAAGAGCGATCGCGGTACGCCATCTGGTGCGCCAATAATCGTCTTGGGCTAAAACAGCAAAGAGATCGAATGCTTCCTGTTTATATTCTGTATCTAATAGTTGACTGAGGGAAAGTATTGCGGTTTCTTTAGTTGTTTGGTCGACCTTAGCCAAACCCAATTTGATAATTTCCCAGAGTACATGATGATTTTTGCTATCTACCAGAATGGCAATTACTGTCTGATGTACCAACCAATTGTCCGAGTTGATAAACAACTGGCGCAAAACTGGAATAGAGCGATTACGCTATCGCGTAGCCTTCGGATCGCCAAATTGAAAGATAGAGTTTGCTGCCTCGGCTAATACATTAGCATCTCGTTCTTGGGCAAGGATATTTTGCAAAATACTAAAAGATTTATCGGTTAGGTGATTTCCCAAACCCATAACAGCAAAACGACGCAAAGCAAAATCTGCTTCTTGAAATAATTGTTGCAAAATTGGTAGGGCAACTTCAGCCGACATAGTAGCCAATTCATCTAAAGCAACTTTCCGCCTATACAGAGAAGGATTGCGTAATTGTGTTTTTATTTGTTGTAGGGAATTTTCATTCACCATAGTTAGATGTAGTGGCTTGCAAAAGCTAGAGCCTCGGCTCGCAAAAACTAGCGTTTTCGACTCAGATTGGGTCTTGCACGCTTTTGGTGATCCAAGAATCAGGCGATCGCTAGTTTACTAGACAGGACACAAAAATCTTTTCTTGAGTAGTTCATGACTGGCACGACCATACATTTGTCTTTTCAACATCTTGAGTCGATTAACCTGA